>NZ_VRVF01000119.1:0-7869 GCF_008040045.1 Methylobacterium sp. WL8
CTTTTAAAGGCTGTGTGGCGATTTTCTGTTTTAAAATATTTTTAAAAAATCAATCGCGAATTCATTCGTAAGACCTGTCATCCGGCTCTATCTAGCGGTGTACTTACTTCGCTTCGCTCGAAGACCTCCAAGTAGCGCCTTTCCTCTGTTCGTCCGAGCGCGCTTCAGGCGCTGGCCGCATGGTGGGTTGTGCCGGGAAGCCCGATTTATCGATGAATCTTGTTCGGTTCGCCCTGAAATTCCGCAAGAGCTTCTACGTTTTGGCGATTTTGATGGCGTTGGGCGGCGTCGGCGCAATCGCCGTAGCGCCGAAGGACGTGCTGCCCTCGGTCGACATTCCCGTCGTTGTCGTGGTGTGGACCTATAGCGGTCTCGACGCCACCGACATGGTTCAGCGCATCACGAACTACAGCGAGTTCTCGCTGTCTAGCAACGTGAACAACATCAAGCGAATCGAGTCGACGTCCATCCAGGGTACCGTGACCGAGCGGATCTATTTCGATTCCGCCGTAAGCATCGACCTCGCCATGACGCAGGTCGATTCCGCCATGAACGCCATCCGCTCGCGCATGCCGCCGGGCGTGCAGCCGCCGGTGATCATGCGCTTCTCGGCCTCCTCAGTGCCGGTGATCCAGCTTGCGCTTTCCTCGGGCACGCTGCCGCTGACCAAAGTGTTCGATTACGCCCAGTACCGCACCCGCCAGCGCCTCGCCCAGGTGCCGGGCTCGACCTTGCCGTCGCCCTATGGCGGCGCCCCGCGCCAGGTGATGGTCGATCTTGACCTCGCCGAGCTCCGCGCCGTGGGCATGACGCCGCTCGACGTCACCAACGCGGTCCTCAAGCAGAACCTCGTCGTCCCCTCGGGCCTCGCGAAGATCGGTCGCCAGCAATACACCGTGCGGCTCAATTCGAGCCCCCAGCTCGTCGATCAGCTTAACCGCATCCCGATCAAGGTCGTGAACGACCAGCCGGTGCTCCTGCGCGACGTCGCCCATGTCCGCGACGGCTCGCCGCCGCAGACCAACATCGTCCGCGCCGATGGCGAGCATTCCGTGCTGTTGCAGGTGCTGAAGAACGGCTCGGCCTCGACGCTGGACGTAGTCAACGCCGTGAAGGCGGCCCTGCCGGACATCCGCGCGGCCTCGCCCAAGGGCCTGTCGATCACGCCGCTCTTCGATCAATCGGTCTTCGTTTCCGACGCCATCGGCGATGTCGTACGCGAGGCGGTGATCGCCGCTGGGCTCACGGGACTCGCCATCCTCCTGTTCCTGGGCTCGTGGCGATCGACACTCGTGGTCCTCGTCTCGATCCCGCTCTGCATTCTCACCTCTCTGTCGGTGCTGGTGGCGCTCGGCCAGACCATCAACGTCATGACGCTCGGCGGCCTCGCGTTGGCCGTCGGCATCCTCGTGGATGACGCCACGGTGGCCATCGAGAACACTTACCGGATGTTCGAGGAGGGCTATCCCTTCCGCCGCTCGGTGCTGGAAGGCGTGGCGGGTATCGCCAAGCCGGCGCTGATCTCGACACTGGCTATCTGCTCGGCCTTCTCGGCGGTGTTCTTCCTGACGGGCGCCCCCCGCTACCTGTTCGTGCCACAGGCCGAGGCGGTCGTCTTCGCGATGCTCACCTCCTACCTGCTCTCACGCACCCTTGTGGCGATCCTGATCGACGTCCTCGTCGCGCCGGAATATGCAAGACATCATGGTGGGGCGACTCCTGCGCTGGAAGTCGGCCCGCGCCGCCGCTCGCTCCTGTCGCGCCTCCTGGCGCCGCTTGCGTGGCTGCTGCGCTTTCCACTGCGTGTCGCCTTGGCATTCCGCGAGGCCTTCGAGCGCGGCTTCGCACGATTCCACGCTGGCTATGTCGGGTTGCTCGGTGCGGTAATCCGCCATCCGAAGCGGGCGCTTGCCGGGGCAGCCTGTGTCTTCGCCGTGACGGCGGGGCTCTTTCCCTTCATCGGGCAGGACTACTTTCCGCAGATCGAGTCGAGCCAGATGACGCTGCACATCCGCACCCGGCCGGGAATGCGGATTGAGGAGGCGGAGAAGACCTTCGCGCAGGTGGAGGACATCGTCCGGCAGGTCGTCCCGAAGGACGAGCTAGGCCTCATGCTCGACAATATCGGCCTGCCGGCGTCGAACTACAATTACGCGTTCATGGACGCATCCTTCGTCGCCTATAACGACGGACAGATGCTCATCAATCTCAAGGGTGAGCACAAGCCGATCTCGTTCTACGAGCGGCGTTTGCGGAAGGTGCTGCGTCGGGCGTTTCCTTCGGATGTCTTCTATTTCCAGCCCGCCGACATCATCACGCAGATCCTGAACTTCGGCACCGTGGCGCAGATCGACGTGCAGGTCTCCGGTCGGCACGACGCGAAGGACCTCGCCGTCGCCCGCGCGCTCGTGCGCCGGGTCGCGGCGGTGCGGGGGGCGGTGGACGTCCACCTGCACCAGATCGTCGATGCGCCGCAGATGTACGTGAACGTTGATCGCCGGCTCGCCTCGGAGATGGGGGTGAGCGAGCAGATCATCGCCCAGAACCTCAACGTCTCCCTTTCCGGCTCCTTTCAGGTCAGCCCTAACTTCTGGGCCGATCCGAAATCCGGCACGCCGTACCAGCTGTGGGTGCAGACCCCGGAATGGCGCAACGGAGACATCGCCCGGCTGATGAATACGCCAGTCTCGGTCCACGGCACCGGAGACGGCCAGCCGGGCATCCCGATCCTGCTCTCGAATATCGCCACGATGCAGCGGCAGCCAGAGCAGACGGTGATCAACCACGTCAACACCCAGCCGACCTTCGACATCCTCGCCAACGTGCAAGATGCCGACCTCGGAAGCGTGCGCAGCGCGGTCGAAAAGATCGTCGCGGAGGAGCAGGCGACGTTGCCCGCCCCCGACAAGATCCGTGTGCGTGGTCAGATCGAGAGCATGGAGGGCGCCTTCGCCCATATCGAGGTCGGACTCGGGATCGCGCTGATGGCGGTCTACCTGCTGCTCGTCCTCAACTACCAGACTTGGGTCGATCCCTTCGTAGTCATCGCTGCGCTGCCGCTCGCCTTCTGTGGCATCGTGATGAGCCTGTTCGTTACCGGCACGACCTTCTCCATCCCGGCCCTGTTCGGGGCGATCATGTCGGTGGGCGTGGCGAGCGCGAACTCGATCCTGCTCGTCACCTTCGCCAAGGAGCACCGTGAGGCCACGGGCTGCTCGGCCCCCGAGGCCGCGCTGATGGCCGGCAACACTCGGCTGCGACCGGTGTTGATGACCGCCTCGGCCATGTTCCTCGGCCTGATCCCGATGGCGATCGGCTCGGGCGAGGGCTCGGAACAGAACGCGGCGCTGGCCCGCGCCGTCATGGGCGGCATCGGCATGGGCACGCTCTCCACGCTGCTCTTCGTACCGCTCCTCTACACGCTTCTCCGCCGCAACCCGATCAAGCCCCTTGAGGACTATTGATGAGCCCGTTCATCGAATCCGACGACGCTGGGAACGACGCCGCGGAGCGGGCGCATGCCCATGCGGTCGAGATCGATCCTCTGCGGCAGGACCTGCTGGGCGAGGCCCTGACTCATGCGCACCTTCCCCCGCCGCGCAAGCGCCCGTTCGTGATCGCGCTTCTGGCGCTCGGCAGCGCCCTCGGCCTGGGCGGCTGGCACCATTGGCAGACCTACCGCACGTCGTTGGAGACGCAGGAGGACGTCATCAGCTTCGTACCGACCGTCCGCACGGTTTCGGCCGTCGAGGACGACGAGCCGATGAGGCTGACACTGCCGGGACAGACCGAGGCTTTCGACCACGCCGACATTTTTGCCCGTGCCACTGGCTACATCGCCGAACGCCGGGTCGATATCGGCTCCCGGGTCAAGAAGGGCGACCTCCTCGTGCGCATCGCCGCCCCCGACCTCGACCAGCAGAAAAGCCAGGCCGAGGCACAGCTCGGCCAGCTTCAGGCCCAGCTCGCCGTCGCCCATGCCGACGTGGAGCAGGCCAAGGCCAACGTCACCCTCGCCAACGCCACCGACGCCCGGACGTCGACGCTCGCCGGCCAGGGCTGGGCCTCGAAGCAGACTGCCGACCAGACCCGGGCGCAGATGCTCACCGCCACGGCCGCCCTCACCGCCGCCGACGCGAAGGTGAAGGTGGCCGAGGCGAACATCACTGCCCAACAGGCGACCGTAGACCGGCTGCGCACGCTCACCACCTTCGAGAACGTGACCGCGCCCTTCGACGGCATCGTCGTGGCGCGCATGGTCGATGTCGGCGACCTCGTCCATGCCGATCTCGGCAGCGGCGCGTCACTCTTCTCCATCGAAAGCACGGACGTGCTACGCGTGTCCGTCCAGGTGCCGCAATCGGCGGCGGTCCACATCCGCGACGGTGTCCGAGCGACGGTTCAGGTGGCTCAGTTGCCGGAGCGGAGTTTCGAGGGCACGGTCTCGCGCAGCTCCGTGGCCCTGCGCTCGTCGGTGCGGACCCTCGACACCGAGGTCGACGTAGCGAACCCGGACGGGGCGCTGCGGCCGGGGCTCTATGTGAACGTGACCTTCGCCGTGCCCCGCGCCCATCCCGGCCTGCAGATCCCGTCCGAGGCACTCATCTTCGATGCCGCTGGAACCCAGGTCGCCGTGGTCCAGCCCGACGATACGGTGAAGCTTCATCCGATCACGATCGCGCGTGATCTCGGTACGACCCTTGAGCTGCGTTCCGGCCTGAAGGGCGGCGACACCGTCGTCCTCAACCCCCCAGCCGACCTGCGCGACGGCAGCCGCATCGTCCCGAAGGGCAGCGTCTCTTCAGGGGAACCCGTTGCCAAGCTCTCCGTGCAGGCAAGCGCGGAGTGACGAAATGGCCAACGACAGCGCCTATGCGACAAGCTTAGCCGACGATATGACGCACGCCCCGCCGCCTGATAACGCGCCATTTGACACCGACCGCGAAGTGCATAACTCCAGCGTCCCAGCCGAAGCGCCGAGCCAGAAACGGGCTCAGCGTATCCATAATAAAAAGGATAAAAGGATGGCCAACGTTCTTGTGGTTGAGGATGATCAGCGCGTTGCTGCCGAAATCGGATTGGCACTGACCGAACACGGTTTTCGGGTGGATGAGGCCATGAACGGATCGATCGGTCTACGCAAGGCGATGGATGGTGACTTCGATGTCATCGTCCTCGACCGGATGCTACCGGAGATCGACGGCCTCGCCCTGCTTACCAAGCTGCGCGCCGCCAAGGTTTCGACCCCGGTCCTGATCCTTAGCGCGCTCTCGGCCGTCAACGAGCGCGTGGACGGGCTGCGTGCCGGGGGCGACGACTACCTCGCCAAGCCCTTCGAGTTCATCGAGCTGACCGCGCGGGTCGATGCCCTTGCCCGGCGCAAAATGGCCGCCGAGGCGGTGAGCGAACTCGTCGTCGGCGACCTACAACTCGACTTGATCGAGCGTGTTCTCCACTGCGCAGGTCGGGAGATTGAGCTTCTACCGAAAGAGTTCGCGATCATCGAGTTCTTGATGCAGAACGCGGGTGTGCTGGTGAGCCGCAAAATGATCTTCGAGTCAGTTTGGGGCTACAGCTTCAACCACCAGTCGAGCGTCATCGACGTCCATGTCGGTAAGATCCGCAAGAAGCTTGATCCCGACGGGCTGAACCCGCGCATTCACACCGTCCGCAACACGGGGTTCATCCTCCGTGCGACTGCTTGAGGTCCGCCGCACAAGCGGGTTCCGGGTCGCGTGCCTGTTCTTCGCGACGTTCGGAACTGCCTCCCTCGCACTCTCGGGCTTCCTCTATCTTGACACCCGCAGCTACGGCCGCAAGGCCGCGTTCGAGTGGGTTGGGTGGGAGTCGAAGCATCTCCTGAGTCTCGCGCCCCACGCCCTGCGCGATCGTATCGACGCCTCGGAGGATTTCGCCGAAGGCGGGCGCCCCCTCGTGCTGTTCGGACCCGACCACGCTCACCGCGCAGGGGCACAGATCCCGTTTCCTGAAACGGCCCCGGTCGGCCGCCCATTCATCCTGACGCAGCCGGCGGAGCACGGGTCGCGCACCCTGTTCAGTCAATTGAGCCGCCTTCAGAGCGGCGAATACGTCCTCGTGAGTCGCTCGGCCAAGGATCTGGAAGCCCTCGAGAAGGCCCTCGTCGAAACCTTCGTCTGGGGCATGGCCGCCACCATTGTCATCGGCCTCGTCGGAGCAGTGATCTTCGGCGCCGGATCGCTTCGCCAGAACGACGCCATCACCAAAGCCGTCGAGCGCATCATGCGGGGTGACCTCAGCGAGCGCCTGCCGACGCGGGGCGTATCTGCCGACCTCGCGCACCTGACCGGCGTCGTGAACGACATGCTCGATCAGCTCGAGCGGCTGATGTTGGAGATCAAGGGCGTCAATGAGAACATCGCGCACGACCTGCGGACCCCGTTGACGCGAGTGGTGGGCATCTTGGAGCGGTCGCTCCGCAAGGCCGACAGCGTCGAGGCGTTTCGCATCTGCAACGAGGATGTCCTGGCGGAGATAAAGGACATCGTCATCCGCTTCTCCGCACTGCTGCGTATTTCAGAGATGGAAGATCGCATGCGCCGGTCGGGCTTTACGGACCTCGACCTCGCCCGCCTACTGGAGGATGCTGTCGAGTACTACGAGCCCCTAGCCCTGGAACGGGATATCGGGCTCCGCTGGGAGCAGCCCGAAGAGCCCTGTTCCGTGGAGGGCGACCGAAGCCTGATCTTCGAAGCGGTGAGCAACCTGATCGACAACGCCCTGAAGTTCACACCCGCCGGTGGCGAGGTGAAGGTGGCGCTGGTGCGCGATCCTCCGGGCATCCGCATCGACGATACGGGCTGCGGCATCCCGGTCGAAGAACTCGGTGCGGTGCGGGAGAGGTACCGGCGCGGGGCGTTGAGGACAGGCAAGAGCGGCTTCGGCATCGGGCTCAGTCTCGTCGATTCCATCGCCCGGTTGCACAGCGCCGCGTTCGACATCGCGAGCGATGCGGGTGGCACCCACGCCACCTTGGTGTGGAAGCCTGCGGTCACGGCGGCAGGATCCCCCGCTGTCATCCGAGCCCAGAGCGCTTGAAGCACCTTCCATCAGAGCGGTTGCCGGTTCGACGAAAGACAATGTGGCATCACATTGAGATAGAGCATTTCCCGTGATCCGAGGATGACGGGAAATGCTCTACGCGGGTGAAGGAGCCGAGCCCCGTGGTTTCAGTAAGCGTCGCCGTAGGCCCGGCGCTGGCGCGACCGCAGGTGGCTCCATTGGCGGTCCGTGGGGATCGATCCGACGATGACCGGGCGCTGCGCCGCGAGCGAGCCGCTCGCTCCTATTGCGTTCCGCCACATGCCGCCGGAACGGTCGTTGCCCTGTGCGTAGGCGTCGGCGTCGAGGCCATCGCCGCTCGTGCGGATGATGAGTTTCGGGTCGATGGGCTGCTGCGTGTCCGCCGCAGAAGCAGCGCCGGACATCAGGATGGCACCAAGAGAGCAGGCCAGAACGAACGTTTTCATGGTCAATTCTCGTATCGATGGCGTCGCTCGCTGGCGACATGCCATCATAGTGCATCCGACACTGTATAAATTCAACGTTTTATCAAACAATAAAATTTTCGTCTTGAACTCTGGATTTGAACTTGAAACGGAACTTTAAGTCCACTTTAGCGGCAAAGAAAAAGCCGACCGGTTTCCCGGTCGGCTGAGTCTAAGGGTCTGAAGCTTTTGTTCAGTGTCGATCGGCCCCGGTACCTGGACCTGTCGGCTCTGAAACTAAGCGTCTGTTCCGCCGGCTGTGCACTGAATCGCCGAAGAACTAGGGTACTTGTAGCGAAATTACAGTACAAAGCAATAAAAATAAATTTTATCATTTTAATAT
>NZ_VRVF01000011.1:0-93399 GCF_008040045.1 Methylobacterium sp. WL8
GGCGGAGGCCGAGCGGCTTTGAGGGGGTGGAGGCGGGCCAGCGGCATTCGCATCGCGCGATCGTCGATCGACGCATATCCTGGGATATGCCGGGCCTCGCATTGAACCTCGGCAGAGAAAGCCGCGCATCCCCTCATCTCCGCACGCGGGGAAAGGGCTTTGCCGACCTCGTCGTCGGCAACACGAGGCGGCAGCCGAAGGCGGCAGCCGAAGGCGAGGGGGCGCGAACGGTCGAGACTTTTCCGGCCGCTCCCCCTCACCGCCGCTGCGGCTTCGCCTTCGCTACCCGGCTGCACGACGAGGTGCAGCCGGGCCTCTCCCCGCGTGCGGGGAGAGGGGAGACCCGCGCCGTCCGATCACGCCAACGTCGTCAGGTCCTGGAACCAGTGCTGGGCCTGGGTGTAGCCGTTCACCTTCTTCGAGAGCGCGTGCGGGTTGGTGTCGTGCACGACCCAGACCTGCACCGCCTCGTCGACCACGATCTCGTGGATGCGGGCCAGGAGCTTGTCCTGCTCGGCCGGGTCGAGGCTGGCCTTGACCTTGTCGCAGAGGGCGTCGACCTCGGCGTTCTTCCAGTGGCTCCAGTTCACCCCGTTCGGCGCGACCTGGCGCGAATCGTAGAAGCGCAGGATCGCGTAGAACGGGTCGGAGGTGACGTAGGCGATGTTTCCGGCCGAGATGCCCTTCTGGCTCGGGTCGGCCGCGCCCTGGCGCCAGCCGGTGTAGGCGACCTCCAGCTCGACGGTCTTGAACTCCACCTGGATGCCGATCTCGGCCCAGCTCTGCTGGATGAACTCGTTGATCGGCAAGGACAGCATCTGCCCGGTGCCGCCGGTGGGAATCAGGATCGTCGCCTTCATCGGGTTCTTCACCGAGAAGCCGGCCTCCTCGACGAGCTTCTTGGCCGCCGCGACGTCGGTCTTGATCTGGAAGGTCGGCTTGCCGAACCACGGGCTCGACGCCTGGACCTGCCCGACGGCCGGGGCGGCGAGGCCGCCCATCAGCTGGACCACGCCGTCGCGGTCGATGGCGAGGTTGGCGGCCTTGCGCAGGCGGATGTCGCGCCAGGGCGAGCCCTCGACCATCGACAGGTGGTAGTTCCACACGTGCGGCGTGTCGTTGCCGACGATCCGCATGCCGGCGGCCTTGAGGCGCGGCACGGCATCGGGCGCCGGCAGCTCGATCAGGTCCACGTTGCCCGAGAGCAGAGCGTTCACCCGGGCGAGGTCTTCCGGCACGCAGGCCAGCGTCAGCTTGGCGAGCTTCGGCGCGCGCTTGGGGTTCCAGTAGGCCTCGTTCGCCACCAGTTCGAGGCGGACGCGGGGCTGCAGCACGCCGATCTTGTAGGGGCCGGTGCCGGAGGGCTGGAACGCGAATTTCGACCAGTCGCGCCCGACCGCTTCGAACTGCGCCGGCGACGAGATCAGGAACCACAGCATCTGGTACGGGAACAGGCTGTCGGCCGTCTTGGTGGTGACCTGCACGGTCATCGCGTCGAGCTTCTTGTAGGACGCGACGCCGGGCAGGCGCGGGCGCACCTGGGCGGCCTGGCGCTGATCGAAGTGCGGCGCCTCCTTGTTGAGCACCTTGTCGAAGTTCCAGATCACCGCGTCGGCGTCGAAGGCCGAGCCGTCGTGGAACTTGACCCCGTCGCGCAGGCGGAACGTCCAGTTCCTGCGGTCGGCCGGGTCGCTCTCCCATGCGGTCGCGAGGCCGGGCACCATCTTGCCCGGACGGTCCGAGACGTCGAGCTCCCAGGCGATCAGCGGATCGTAGAGGGTCAGCCCGGTGAATTGGTAGCCGCCCGCGCCCTTGTCCGGCTGGCCGGTGGTGAGCGGCAGGTCCGACATCGAGATGCCGTAGGTCAGGCTGCCGGAGGGCGCACCTGCGGCCGGCGCCGGTGCGCCTTGCGCGAGGGCGCCGGCCGCCGCGAGCGGCCAGCCGGCGGCGAGCGCACCAAGGGCGGCGCTGCCGAGCATGAGGTGGCGGCGCGTGAGCGAAGTCTTGTCCATCGGGCACTTTTCGATCGCGGGGCGGGAACGGCCCGCGCATCGAAGGACCCGGCGACGCCGCCCGCCAAGCGGTCGGCCTACCGTGTCCGCGGCAAGGAGGAGCCTCCTTGCACCGTGCCGCGCAGGCATGCGCCGGGGAGAGGCACACAATATGCCAAGCGGCGGTTCCGCGCCTGACAACCAGTAGTTTGCGCCGTCGGGGGCGGTCCCCTCAGGTCACCACGCTCGGCTCGGCCCGGCCGGTGAGCGCCGCGATCTCGGCGAGTTCGCCGGCGACGGCGACCAGGGGGGCCAGCATCTCCGCCACCGGACGCTCGAGCCGGTCCGGCGCGGCCTCGTAGCGCTCGATGTAGACGCGCAGCGTCGCGCCCGCCGTGCCGGTGCCGGACAGGCGGTAGACGATGCGGGCATCCTCCGCGAAGGTCACGCGGACGCCCTGGCGCTCGCTCACCGAGCCGTCTACCGGGTCGACGTAGCGGAAGTCGTCCGCCGCCGAGACCGTGAAGTCGCCGATCCGCCGTCCCGGAAGGGCGGCGAGCTTTTCGCGCAGGCCGTCCATCAGACGGTTGGCGGCGTCGGAGGCGATCTCCTCGTAATCGTGGCGGGTGTAGTAGTCGCGCCCGAAGCGCGCCCAGTGCTCGCGCACGATGGCGTCGGCACGCTTACCCGTCACCGCCAGGATGTTGAGCCAGAGCAGCACCGCCCAGAGCCCGTCCTTCTCGCGGACGTGGTTCGAGCCCGTGCCGGCGCTCTCCTCGCCGCAGAGGGTGATCAGGCCGGCATCGAGCAGGGTGCCGAAGAACTTCCAGCCGGTGGGCGTCTCGTAGACGCCGATCCCCAGCGCCGCGGCGACCCGGTCGGCGGCGCGGCTGGTCGGCATCGAGCGGGCGATGCCGGCAAGCCCCCCGGCGTAGCCCGGTGCCGAGGTCGCGTGCGCGGAAAGGATCGCGAGGCTGTCGCTGGGCGTCACGAACAGGCCCGGCGCGACGATCATGTTGCGGTCGCCGTCGCCGTCCGAGGCGGCGCCGAAATCCGGCGCGTCGGCACCGAGCATCAGGTCGTAGAGGTCGTGGGCGTGGACCGGGTTCGGGTCCGGATGGTGCCCGCCGAAATCCTCCTTCGGCTCGCCGTTGACCACCGTGCCGGGGGCCGCGCCGAGCATGCCTTCGAGGATCGCGTGGGCGTAGGGGCCGGTCACCGCGCTCATCGCGTCGAAGCGCATGCGGAAGCCGGAGGCGAACAGGCGGCGGATCGCGTCGAAGTCGATCAGCGCGGCCATCAGCGCGGCGTAGTCGGCGACCGGGTCGATCACCTCCACGACCATGTCGCCGATCCGCGTCGTCCCGACCTGGTCGAGGTCGAGGTCGGGCACGTCGGCGATGCGGTATTCCGTCAGGGTCTTCGTGGCCTCGAAGATCGCCTCGGTGACGCCCTCGGGCGCCGGGCCGCCGTTGGCAGTGTTGAACTTGATGCCGAAATCGCCGTCCGGGCCGCCGGGATTGTGGCTCGCCGAGAGGATGATGCCGCCGATCGTCCCGTGCTTACGGATGACGCAGGAGGCGGCCGGCGTCGAGAGCAGGCCACCCCGGCCGACGAGCACCCGCCCGAACCCGTTGGCGGCGGCGATCTTCAGGGTGGTCTGCACCACAGCGCGGTTGAAGAAGCGGCCGTCGCCGCCGAGGACCAGGGTCGCGCCCTCGCGGCCGGGGACGGACTGGACGATCGCCTGGACGAAAGTCTCGACGTAATGGGCTTGCCGGAAGTGCGTGACCTTCTTGCGCAACCCCGACGTGCCGGGTTTCTGATCGGAGAACGGCGTCGTCGGCACGCGTTTCAGGACCATGGTTCGCT
Organism: Methylobacterium sp. WL8; assembly: GCF_008040045.1. Classification (NCBI taxonomy): domain Bacteria; kingdom Pseudomonadati; phylum Pseudomonadota; class Alphaproteobacteria; order Hyphomicrobiales; family Methylobacteriaceae; genus Methylobacterium; species Methylobacterium sp. WL8. Next base: position 3,864 of record NZ_VRVF01000011.1, read on the forward strand.
CGATCTCTCAGGGACTTTCCGCCCAACAACCCGGTTTCGCGGGAGCGGTCAATCAGGCGTCCGGCGCGAGGAAGCGGGCCACGAGCATCCGGGCGAGGTCGATGGGCGCCGCGTCCGTCAGCGCCCCGAGCTTGCCCGAGGTGGAGAGCGAGGCGAGCCCGTGGAGCGAGGCCCACAGGGCGGCGACCGCCCGGGCGCGCTCGTCGGCGGCGGGAAGCAGCGGCTTCAGCGTCGCGTCGACGAGATCGGTGGCGCCCGCCAGCGCCTCCCAGTACCAGTCCGGCACCGCGGCGCCGCGCGCGGGCGCATGGTCGGAGACGAGGCTCCAGACCGCCGGGTCCGCGGCGACGAAGCCGAGGTAGGCCTCGGCCAGGGCCGCCGCGTTCGCCCGCGGCGACGCCTCGGGATCGATGGCGGATTCGAGGGCGGCCTTCAGACGGCCGAAGGTGCGGGCGTTCACCCGAAGCAGCACCGCGTCGAGGTCGCCGACCGCGTTGTAGATCGAGTTCGGCGCGTAGCCGATGGCGGTCGCGAGCGGCCGCATCCCAAGGGCGCGCACGCCCTGGTCCCGGACGATGCCCTCGGCGGCCGCGCAGACCAGCGCGACGAAGCCGGCCCGGTCGAGGTCGCCGCGCGGCCCGGCGGCGCACTTCTTAACGGTCTTCACGCTATGGCCCCGGTAGTGTCTCGTGCGGTCGCGCACGGGATCGAGCGATAGATTGCACGGCGTGCAAGAACAAGCTTGCGCGCAGCCGCAGACTGCATAGTTTGCACGTTGTTCAAATTGCGGTGGTGGGGCGCGGCGGACTTGGGTCCCCAGCCCACGCAGGACCGGGATTTGACGCGACCGCACGGGTTGAGCCAGTCATGGCCCAGCCGGGGAGACCGCCATGTTCCGTTCGCTGATGACCGCCCGGCGTTTCGCGCCGCTGTTTTGGTGCCAGTTCTTTTCGGCGTTCAACGACAACTTCCTCAAGAACGCGCTCGCCTTCCTGATCCTATTCAAGGTCAACCAGGCAGGCGAGTCCGACGCCGGCATCCTGGTGACGTTGGCCAGCGCCGTGTTCATCGGCCCGTTCTTCATCCTGTCGGGCTTGGGCGGAGAGCTCGCCGACCGCTACGACAAGGCGGTCATCGCCAAGCGCCTGAAGTTCGCGGAGATCTTCGCCGCCGGCACCGCCGTGCTCGGCTTCTTCCTCGCCTCGGTGCCGATCCTGTTCATGGCGCTCGGGCTGTTCGGGACCATCGCGGCGCTGTTCGGGCCGATCAAGTACGGAATCCTCCCCGATCATCTGAAGCGTGAGGAGCTGCCGGCCGGCAACGCGCTCGTCGAGGCCGCGACCTTCCTCGCGATCCTGCTCGGCACGATCGCGGCGGGCTTCGCCAGCGCCATGGGCGGCTCGCACCTCGTCTTCGGTGGCCTGATCATGGCCTTCGCCGTGCTGTGCTGGCTCGCCGCCCGCGCCATCCCGGCGACCGGCGAGGGCGCCCCCGACCTGCACGTCGACCGCAACGTCGCCCGCTCGACCGCGGCGTTGCTGCGCGATCTGTGGGGCGACCGCCGCCTGTGGCGCGGCTCGGTGATCGTCAGCTGGTTCTGGCTCGTCGGCGTCGTCGTGCTGTCGCTGCTGCCGCTTCTGGTCCGCCACGACTTCAACGGCTCCGAGACGGTGGTGACGCTGCTGCTCGCCGTATTCTCGGTCGGCATCGCGCTCGGTTCCGGCGTCGCCTCGTGGCTGTGCAGCGGGCGGATCGTGCTGTTGCCGACCCCCGTCGGCGCGCTGCTGATGGGCCTGTTCGGCCTCGACCTCGCCTGGACGGTGGCCCACCACGCGCCGGAGACCGGCGCGATGGTCGGCGCCGCCGACTTCCTGCGCACCGGCTCGGGCCTGCGGGTCGCGGTCGACTTCCTCGGGCTGGCCATGGCCGGCGGCCTCTACATCGTGCCGTCGTTCGCCGCGGTGCAGGCCTGGACCGACAAGGACAAGCGCGCCCGCATCATCGGCGCCGTCAACGTGATGACGGCGGCCTTCATGGTCGGCGGCACGCTGGCGCTGGCAGCCCTCCAGGGCGCCGGGCTCTCCGGCGCGACGCTGCTGGCTCTCGTGGCCGTGCTCAACCTCGTCGTCGCAGTGATCGTCCTCGCCACCCTGGAGACGAGCCCGTTCCGCGACTTCCTCTCGATCCTGTTCCGGGCGTTCTACCGGCTCGAGGTCCGCGGCCTCGACAACGTCGAGAAGGCCGGGGCGAACTGCATCGTCGCCCTCAACCACGTCTCGTTCCTCGACGCGCCGCTCGCCCTGTCGCTGCTCGCCCAGGAGCCGGTCTTCGCCGTCGACCACGGCATCGCGCAGCGCTGGTGGGTGAAGCCGTTCCTGCGGGTCACCAAGGCGATGCCGCTCGACCCGACGCGCCCGCTCGCCACCCGCCAGCTGATCAACGCGGTGAAGGGCGGCGAGACGCTGATCATCTTCCCCGAGGGGCGTCTCACCGTCACCGGCAGCCTGATGAAGGTCTACGACGGCGCGGGGCTGATCGCCGACAAGTCCGGAGCGATGGTCGTCCCCGTCCGCATCGAGGGCTTGGAGCGGACCGTGTTCTCGCGGCTGTCACGCGACCAGGTTAGACGGCGCTGGTGGCCCAAGGTCGTCGTCACGGTGATGCCGCCGGTCAAGCTCGCCGTCGACGCAAGCCTCAAAGGCAAGGCCCGGCGACAGGCTGCGGGCGCGGGGCTCTACGGCATCATGTCCGAGTTGGTCTTCGACACCACCGACATCGACCGCAGCGTGATGACGGCACTGATCGCGGCCGGCGAGCGCTTCGGCTGGCGCCGGACGGCTTTGGAGGACCCGGTTTCGGGCAAGATGACCTATTCGCGCCTGGTGATGGGCGCCAACATCCTCGCCCGCAAGCTGATGCCGATGGTCTCGGAGGGCAAAGCCATCGGGCTGATGCTGCCGAACGCCAACGGCGCCGCGGTGACGTTCTTCGCGCTGGCCTCGGCCGGCCGGGTGCCGGCGATGATCAACTTCTCCGCCGGCGCCGCCAACATCCTGTCGGCGTGCAAGGCGGCGGAGGTGACGAAGATCCTCACCTCCCGTGCCTTCATCGAGAAGGGCCGCCTCGGCCCGCTCGTCGAGGCGATCAAGGACAAGGTCGAGCTGGTCTACCTGGAGGAGGTGCGCGCCACCGTTACGGCGGGCGACAAGATCCGCGGCCTTCTCGCGGCCCGAAAGCCGCTCGTCGCGCGCACCGGCGAGGATGCGGCCGCGATCCTGTTCACCTCGGGCTCGGAGGGAACGCCGAAGGGCGTGATGGTGGCCAACCGGGGCATGCTCGCGAACGTCGCCCAGGTCGCCGCCCGGATCGATTTCGGACCGTCCGACAAGGTGTTCAACGTGCTGCCGATCTTCCACGCCTTCGGGCTGACCTCGGCCCTGGTGCTGCCGCTGGTCTCGGGCGTGCCGGTCTACCTCTACCCGTCGCCGCTGCACTACCGGATCGTGCCGGAGCTGGTCTACGGCTCGAACGCGACGGTCCTGTTCGGCACCGACACCTTCCTCACTGGCTACGCCAAGGTGGCGCATGCCTACGACCTGCGTTCGCTGCGCTACGTCGTGGCCGGCGCCGAGCCGGTGAAGGATACGACCCGCCGCACCTACGCGGAGAAGTTCGGCCTGCGCATCCTCGAAGGCTACGGCGTCACCGAATGCGGCCCGGTGGTCGCGGTCAACACGCCGATGTTCAACCGCTTCGGCACCGTCGGCCGGCTGGTGCCGGGCATGGAGCACCGCCTCGACCCGGTCACCGGCATCGACGAGGGCGGCCGCCTCGTGGTGCGCGGTCGCAACATCATGCTCGGGTATCTCCGCGCCGAGAACCCCGGCGTGCTGGAGGCCCCAGTGGACGGCTGGCACGACACCGGCGACATCGTCGCGATCGACGCGCAGGGCTTCGTCGCGATCAAGGGCCGCGCCAAGCGCTTCGCGAAGATCGCCGGCGAGATGATCTCGCTCGCCGGCATCGAGGCCACCGCCGCCGACCTCTGGCCCGACAGCCCGAGCGCGGTGGCCGCGGTGCCCGACGCGCGCAAGGGTGAGCGGATGGTGTTGTTCACGCAAGCCAAGGACGCGACCCGGGCCGCCTACCAAGCCTTCGCCAAGGGCCGCGGCGCCCCCGACCTCGCGATCCCGGCGGAGGTGGTGGTGATCGACGCGATCCCGATGCTCGGCACCGGCAAGGTCGATCAGGTGGCGGTGACCAAGCTCGCGCGGGATCGCGCGGGCGGGCAGGAGGCGACCGCGGCTTGATCACCTGAGAGTTACCGCTTCTTTCCTTCCCCCTCTGTGGGGGAGGGAAGAAGCGCCCCAGACTCATATGGCTGAACCATAGCAACGAAGAGGGCTGTCGCCTCCGATCGCGTCTCGCCTATAATGGCGAAAAGCCCGGCCCCGATCGAGAAGACCGCCCATGACCTCCCGCATCCCGAACTTCGCCGAGATCGCCTGGGGCGCGGACGCCGTTGCCCTGCCGCCGCCGCCGTCGGGGGAGCCTTGGATGACCCCCGAGGGCATCCCGGTGAAGACCCATTACGGGCCGGAGGACCGGGCGGGGCTCGAGTTCGTCGACACCTATCCCGGCGTCGCGCCCTATCTGCGCGGGCCGTATCCGACGATGTACGTCACCCAGCCTTGGACGATCCGTCAGTATGCGGGGTTCTCTACGGCCGAGGATTCGAACGCGTTCTACCGGCGCAACCTCGCCGCCGGGCAGAAGGGCCTGTCGGTTGCCTTCGACCTCGCGACCCATCGCGGCTACGATTCCGACCACCCGCGGGTGTCTGGCGACGTCGGCATGGCGGGCGTCGCGATCGATTCGATCTACGACATGCGCACGCTGTTCTCCGGCATCCCGCTCGACGAGATGACCGTGTCGATGACGATGAACGGCGCGGTGCTGCCGATCCTCGCGCTCTACATCGTCGCCGCGGAAGAGCAGGGCGTGCCGCCGGAGAAGCTCGCCGGTACGATCCAGAACGACATCCTCAAGGAGTTCATGGTCCGCAACACCTACATCTATCCCCCGAAGGGATCGATGCGGATCATCTCGGACATCTTCGCCTACACCTCGAAGAACATGCCGAAATTCAACTCGATCTCGATCTCCGGCTACCACATGCAGGAAGCCGGCGCGACCAACGACCTCGAGCTCGCCTACACGCTGGCCGACGGCGTCGAGTACATCAAGGCGGGTCTGGCCGCCGGCCTGACGATCGACCAGTTCGCCCCGCGGCTGTCGTTCTTCTGGGCGATCTCGACGAACTACTTCATGGAGATCGCCAAGATGCGGGCCGCGCGCCTGATCTGGGCTAAGCTCGTCAAGGAGTTCGAGCCCAAGAGCGAGAAGTCGCTGCCGCTGCGCACCCACTCGCAGACCTCGGGCTGGTCGCTGACCGCGCAGGACGTGTTCAACAACGTCACCCGCACCTGCATCGAGGCGATGGCGGCGACGCAGGGCGGCACGCAATCGCTCCACACCAACGCGCTCGACGAGGCGCTGGCGCTGCCGACCGACTTCTCGGCCCGCATCGCCCGCAACACCCAGCTGTTCTTGCAGCAGGAGAGCGGCACCACGCGCATCGTCGATCCGTGGGGCGGCTCTTACTACGTCGAGAAGCTCACCGCCGACATCGTCGCGCGCGCCTGGGAGCACCTGCGCGAGGTCGAGGAGCTCGGCGGCATGGCCAAGGCGATCGAGGCCGGCATCCCGAAGCTCAGGATCGAGGAGGCGGCGGCGCGCGCCCAGGCGCGGATCGATTCGGGCCGCCAGACCATCGTCGGCATCAACAAGTTCAAGCCCGATGACGAGATGAAGATCGAGCTGATGCGCGTCGATAACGGCAACGTGCGCACGCTGCAGATCGACAAGCTCAAGCGCCTGCGCTCCGAGCGGAACCAGGCCGACGTCGACGCGCGGCTCGCGGCCCTCACCAAGGCGGCGGAAGGGGAGGGCAACCTGCTCGAGCTCGCCGTCGAGGCGGCGCGCGCCAAGGCGACGGTGGGCGAGATCTCCGATGCGCTGGAGAAAGCCTGGGGCCGGCACCGCGCCGAGATCCGGTCGATCTCGGGCGTATACAAGCGGGAGGTGGGTGGTATGTCGCCAGCGGTCGAGCAGGTGCGTGGGCTGGTCGAGGCCTTCGAGGAGAACGACGGGCGCCGCCCGCGCATCCTCGTCGCCAAAATGGGTCAGGACGGGCACGACCGCGGCCAGAAGGTGATCGCTTCGGCCTTCGCCGACCTCGGCTTCGACGTGGATATCGGGCCGCTCTTCGCCACGCCGGCCGAGGCCGCGCGGCAGGCGGTGGAGAACGACGTGCACATCGTCGGCGTGTCGTCGCTCGCCGCCGGCCACCTGACGCTGGTGCCGGAGCTGAAGGCGGCGCTCACCGAGCAGGGCCGCGGCGACGTGATGATCGTGATCGGCGGCGTGATCCCGCCCGGCGACTACGACGCGCTCTACGCGGCCGGCGCCTCGGCGATCTTCCCGCCGGGCACGGTGATCGCGGAAGCCGCGGTCAAGCTGATCGAGGAGCTGAACGGCCGGCTCGGCTACGTCGCGCAACAGGCCGCCGAGTAAGGCTACTCCGACGGCGTCCGCGTCGGCAGGGCCGGCGCGGCCGGGGTGATCGAGCCGGTGGCCTCGGGGCCGCCGGCGCGGAACAGGGCCTGGGCGGATTGCTCGGCCCGCTCACGGTCGAGCTTTTGCGCGGCCAGCAGCGCGCAGACCACGAGCAGGGCTACCCCGAATACCGCCTTGGCCGTCGTCCAGATGCGATCGAGCATGCCCCGTGGTGGCATGCCGTCGGTTAGCGGGATGACAACGCCGGCACCTTTTCCACCGGCGCTATCCCGGTGGCGGGTCTTGGGCCTGCGCCGCGCTACTTCGTCTTCTTGCCGGCGGTCTTGATCGCGGCGCTGACCATGTCCTTGGTCGAGGGCGCCGCAGCAATCGTCTTGGAAACCGCCTTCTTCGGCTTTTTCGTCTCGCGGTTTCCGCGCTTGTTCTCGGTCGCCATCACGTTCTCCCGTTTGCGTTCGCGGTGATGATGGCACGGTTTTGGGTGTGCGCGCCGACAAAAGACTTCTTGCGCGCTTTCGTGATGCACACGGATACATCGGGACGGTCGGAAATTCGCTGGCGAAGCACGTCGTTGGAGGGATGAAACGATCCGCAAAGTGATGCGCCCCGGCAATGCGTACCCGCGTCGGAGCACAGCCACCCGGCAGCGTATTAAACCGCAGGTTGCAACAAATCGCTTGCCGGATTCGCAGGCTCGGGTTACTTTGCATTGCAAAGCATGATCCGGTCCGGAGAGCCTCATGCACGACCTCGACAAGGCCCTGGCGGACATCGTCGCGATCCGCTCGCAGATCGCGCGGGACACCGCGTTTCGCGGCCTCGGCTCGGCGGCCCTGGCCGCCACCGGGGTGCTGGCGCTCGCCACCGCCTGCGGGCAGGCGCTCTGGCTCGGCGATCCGAGCGCGCGGCCGCTGCTGTTCTTCGGCCTGTGGATCGCCACTGCCTGCGCCGCGGGCGGGCTGATCGGCATCGAGACCGTGCGGCGCTCGCGCCGACTGCATTCGGGCCTGGCCGACGCCATGGTCTGGAACGCGATCGAAGGGTTCCTCCCGGCCGCGGGCGCGGGCGCCTGCCTCGCCGTGGTGATCGCGCGCTTCGCCCCCGACGAGATCTGGATGCTGCCCGGCCTGTGGCAGGTTCTGGTCGGGCTCGGCCTGTTCGCCTCGGCGCGGATCCTGCCCCGCGCCGTGCAGGGGGCCGGCGCGTGGTATCTCCTAGCCGGCCTGACGGTGCTGGCGATCGCCAGCGAAACACGGGCGCTCTCGCCCTGGCTGATGGGGCTGCCCTTCGCGGTCGGGCAGGGCTGGCTCGCCCTCGTCATGTCGAACGCGGGAGGCGGCGATGGCGACCTCTGACCGGGCCGACGGCCGCTTCTCCTACGAAGGGCTCGATCGGGTGATCCACGAGAAGGCGCGGCTGAGCGTGCTGACCTCGTTGGTCGGCCACCCGAAGGGCCTTCCGTTCCCCGACCTCAAGCGCCTGTGCGGGCTCACCGACGGCAACCTCAGCCGGCACCTCGCGGTGCTGCAGGAGGCCGACTTGGTCAGCCTGGAGAAGGGCCACGCCCACAACCGGCCGCAGACCCTGTGCCGGCTGACCCCGGCGGGGCGGACGCGCTTCCTCGATTATCTCGCGGTGCTGGAACAGGTGGTGCGCGACGCGGCCAAGGCCGCCCGCGCGCCGGATTCCGGCCGGCTCGATGCCAACCCGGCCTGACCGCCGAACGCCCCTTTTGCGCCTCCGCCTGCCACGCCGCTTCCCGTCCGGAGCCTTCACACGATGCAAAGCCCATCCGACCCCAGGCCGGGCCTCCACGCGGCGATCATCATGGACGGCAACGGCCGCTGGGCGACCCGTCGCGGGCTGCCGCGCGCCGCCGGCCACCGCACCGGCGTCGAGGCGATCCGGCGCACGGCCGAGGCCTGCCCAGGGCTCGGGATCGGCACGCTGACCCTCTACGCCTTCTCCAGCGATAACTGGCAGCGCCCGGCCGACGAGGTCGGCGGCTTGATGCGGCTGCTGCGCGTCTACCTGCGCAACGAGACGGCGCGGCTCGCCCGCACGGGCACCCGCCTCAGCGTCGTCGGCCGCCGCGACCGGCTGCCGGCCGGCCTGCCCGAGGCGATCGAGCGGGCCGAGGCCGCGACCGCCGAGGGTCGCAAGCTCCACCTGCGCATCGCCGTCGACTATTCCGCCCGCGACGCGATCCTCGCCGCCGCCGTGCGGCTCGCCGGAGAGCCGACGTCGCGCGCGGCGTTCGGGGCCGAGGTCGCCGGCGCGATGCACGGCTCGCCGGTCGACGTCGACCTGCTGATCCGCACCGGCGGCGAGAAGCGTCTGTCCGATTTCATGCTCTGGGAGGCGGCCTACGCCGAGCTCCACTTCACCGAGCGGATGTGGCCCGATTTCGGCGAGGACGACCTCGCCGCCGCGATGGCCGAGTTCACCCGCCGCGACCGCCGCTTCGGCGGCCTGACCAACCCGAAGGTCTCCGCCGCGGCCTGAGACCGGCCCGGATCGCACTGGACAGGCCGGGGGGTCGGCGCCAGATCGGCGGTGTCGCCACCCAGGCTCGAAGATCGTTGCATGTCCGCTGACGCACCCCCGCCCGCCCTCGACGACGAGACCGTCGCGTTCGCCGGCCGCCTGTTCCAGTACGCGCGGATGGGTCATGCCGCGGAGTTGGCGGAGCTGTTCGGGCAGGGCCTTCCGGCCAACATCCGCAACGACAAGGGCGACAGCCTGCTGATGCTGGCGGCCTATAACGGCCAGGCCGAGACCGCCCGCGTCATCCTGGAGGCGGGCGGCGACCCGGAACTCGCCAACGACCGCGGCCAGACGCCGCTCGCCGGCGCCGCCTTCAAGGGCGACATCGCGATCGCCACGCTGCTGCTGCTGCATGGCGCCGCCGTGGACGGCACCGGCGACGGCAGCCGCACGGCCCTGATGACCGCTGCGATGTTCGACCGTACCGAGATCGTCGCGCTTCTGCTCGCCCACGGCGCCGACCCAGGTCGGCGCGACGCCGCCGGCCAGTCGGCCGCCGACATGGCGCAGGCGATGGGCGCGCAGAACACCCCGGCGCAGCTCGCGAACGCGCGGCGGCCCGGCGTCTAAGGGATCATTCGCCGTCGGGCGGCAGCGCTTCGGTGACCTGGACGCGCTGGGCCGGCTTCTCCTGCACGGGCTCGGCCGTCTCGACCGTGGGCGCGATGGCGGTGACACCTTCGTAGCGAGACAGGCGCCGGTCGATCATGCCGTCGATCCGGTCGTAGACCTCGGCCACCGTGAGATGGCGGCGGGCCTTGCCGGCGGCCTTGTCGGCCTTCTGGGTGAACAGCGCCCGGTTGGCCCGGGCCGCGTTGCGGAACTCGCGCTCGGCGACCTCGTCCGGGCGATCGACGTTCATGGTGAGGAAGCGCCCGGCGCTCGACGTGCCGAGGAAATGCGCGAAGTACAGCTCCGAGGTGGTCAGCACCCGGCCGACGCGGGCCTCTATCCGCCCGCGGTCGCGCTTGATCAGCTCGGCCGCCATCAAGGCGGCGACATAGGGGTCCTTGCGGAGCGACAGCACCCGCTCGCGCATCGGCGCGGCCACGGTGATCGCGGAGCCGCGCCCCTTCACTGCGGCCGCCTCGGCGTCCAGCCCGTAGCGGGCGCCGAAGTCGCGGATCATTTCGAGCCAGGTGGCGGTGACGAACTGGAACAGGCCTTCGGCGGACGAGGTCTGCGCCTTCACGTCGGTCGAGAAGCTCGACTCCTTGTCGGCCAAAGCCATCAGGTAGACCGGGTCGACGCCGGAGGCCGAGGCGGCCTTCAGGATCGTGTCGACGATCCGGCGCGGCACGCCGACCTTGCCGAACCGGATCGTGTCGTCGGTCTCGGGCGAGGGCCGGGGCAGGGCAGCGAGATCGCCGGCGATCAGCGCGCTGGTGGCCGGCTCCTGCTCGACGACCGGAACGCCGCTCCACGCGGCAGGGTTGTCGGAGGGCTCGGCCCTCGCAAGTTCGGTCGCGGCACGCGGGCTCTGGTCGATCCGGTCGTGGGCCAAGGCGGCCGGGGCGAAGGCAGTCTGCGGCAGGGCGAAGCCGGCGAGCAGGGCGGCCAGCCCCATGGCCGCGGTGCGGCGGCGCAACGGCGAAGGGCGGCGGAATTTGGCGTCGTTCCGCTGCGTCCCGCAGGCGGACCGCGGCAGCCAAGCCACGGTATCATCTTCACAATTCGACCCGTTGGGCACGAGTCGGCTCACGTCGTCGGCGCAACGCGCCGGCTCCGGGAAAACCCCCATTGCTGGTCCTTTTCGTGCCGCGGCGTTCATGGGCCGGGCTTCGATCGAGCGGCGGCTCTATCGCCGGATGCCGTGACCAGAATGGGACGGCTCGGTGATCCAACCGTGGCGCGCTTAAGGAGCCGTTAACGCTGACGTTTCACGGTTTCTTAACCAGTCGTTCGGGTGCCATTCAGCCGTAGGTTGGCACCAAGATGTCGCATTCGGGCTTGGAACGTTGCCCCCGAGCGCCAGTTAGCTAGGGCCACGCAGGGCGGTCCGCCTCGGCCCGTTCGAAGCTCTGCGTCCGAAGCGTTTAAGGAATTTTCTCCCCATGAGCATGCAGACCGGTCGTCGCGTCGGCGTTGCGTTTGTCGGCATGGGTGGCGCAGTCGCCACCACCGCCATCGCCGGCATCGAGATGATCAAGTCCGGATCGAACCGCCTCGACGGGCTGCCTCTCGCCGGCGTCTCGGTGGCCGGGATGGCCGACTACAAGGATCTCGTCTTCGCTGGATGGGACCTCAACGGCGACGACCTCGCCTCCGCCGCGCAGGGGCACGGCGTGCTCACCAAGCAGGACATCGAGAACGGCGCCCAGGTTCTCAAAGGCATCCAGCCCTGGCCGGCGGTGGGCAGCGCGAAGTTCTGCAAGAACATCGACGGCGCCAACCGCATCGTCGCCGCCGACCACCGCGAGGCGGTGTCGATCATCGCCGCCGACCTGCGCCGCTTCAAGCAGGAGAGCAACCTCGACGAGGTGGTGGTCGTGAACCTCGCCTCCACCGAGCGCTGGCCCGACCTCACCGCCGCCGTGCTGAACTCGACCGAGGCGTTCGAGAAGGGCCTCGACGCCAGCGACGAGCACATCTCGCCGGCGATGCTCTACGCCTACGCGGCGATCAAGAGTGGCGTGCCCTACGCCAACTTCACCCCGAGCATCGCCGCCGACGTGCCGGCGCTGCTCTCGCTCGCCACCGAGATGAACGTGCCGGTGGCCGGCAAGGACGGCAAGACCGGCCAGACCATGATGAAGACGGTGCTGGCGCCGGCCTTCAAGGCCCGCGCCCTCCACGTCGACGGATGGTTCTCGACCAACATCCTCGGCAACCGCGACGGCCTCGCCCTCAATGACCCGGCCTCGCTCCAATCGAAGCTCAACACCAAGGGCACGGTGCTCGACTCCATCCTCGGCTACCCAGTCGAGGATCATCTGGTCCACATCCACTATTACCGCCCGCGCGGCGACGACAAGGAAGCCTGGGACAACATCGACATCACCGGCTTCATGGGCCAGCGCATGCAGGTGAAGGTCAACTTCCTGTGCAAGGACTCGATCCTGGCGGCGCCGCTCGTCATCGAGATCGCCCGCGTCCTCGACCTCGCCAAGAAGCGCGGCGATGGCGGCGTGCAGGAGCAGCTCTCGACCTTCTTCAAGGCGCCGATGGTCAAGAACGGGCACGGCCCGGAGCACGACTTCGGCAAGCAGGGCAAGATGCTGCTCGATTGGCTGGACGGCGACCGCTGATGTCGGACGGCGTTCCGGTGAACGGCGCGTCCGGGCCTGCCGCGCCGGCCGAGCTTCGCGACCTGTTCGTCGAAATGAACGATCTCAAGCGCGTCCGGTCCGCCGGGCGCGTCGGCTCCATCGCCGAGCGCTTGTTCGCGCAGGGCTGGAGTGCGCTGACCGGGGGTGCCTCCGCGGAAGACGTCGCCCTCGACATCACCGCCACGGCGCTCGCCGCCACCCGCCTGTGCGACCTCGACGCCGCATTCCTCGCCTCCGCCGGCCTGTCCGAAGAGGCGGTGTCCGGCGTGCTGGTGGACGGGTTCGACAGCGTCACGTCGAACCTAGATCCCGGCCTGCGCGAGACGCTGCGGGGCAGGCTCTCGCGCCGCGTCGCGCATCGGCCGGGCCCGGTGCCGGGCTTCGTCACGGCCCTGGCGCGGCAGCCGCGAGCGGGTGTCACCTGCCCTGGACGCGCCCGGATCCTGCTCGAGCCGCCGGAGAACCACGCCGAGCACTGCCTCCTCGTCGCGGTCTACGGCGTCGTGCTGAGCCCGTTCTACCGGGCGGACCCGGCGACCGTGTTCCTCGCGGCGATGGCGCATCACTTCCACAACGCCGCGATGCCCGACGCAGGCTTCACCGGCGAGATGCTGCTCGGCGACCATCTCGGGCCGATCATGGCGCGGACGACGCAGTGGGCGTTGGACGAGTTCGACGGCCCGCTTCGCGAGACGGTAGAGCGCGCCCGCGCCGTCTTGCCGGACGACGCGACGGCGGAAGGCCGCGCCTTCCACGCCGCCGACTGCGTCGATCGCGTCCTGCAGATCGCGCAGCACCTGCAGGCGGCCTCCCTCACCATGCAGACGGTGCTGGGCGACATGGAGCTTGTCCACGCCGGCCCGGTCAAAGGGTTCCACGACCGCGTGCTCGTGGATATGCGCATCCCGTAAGTCTCACGTCGTGTGGAAGTGCCCCGTCGTGAGGGCTCCGCATGACGTCCCCGCCATGACCGCGCAGGCGGCATCAGAGTTGCGATGATCCCCTTCGACCTGCGGTCGCCAACGACCGGCAACGCCTTGAAGCCCGACAGCGCGCATTCCCTGCGCGATGCCGAGGCGAACGAGCGCTGGCCGGTGATCGACGGCATCCCGTACCTTCGCATCGGCCGCGCCGACCTTGTCGCCCGCGCCCTCGTCCACCTCGACGCCAAGGAGGCAGACGCCGCGCTCGCGCTGCTGCTCGCCGACCAGGACGACTGGTGGACCGGCCCGCTGGCCGACCCGGCCGAGCTCGCCGAGCTGATCGCCGGCCGCGCGACGGCGACGTTGCGCGATGCCGTCCGCCTGCTCGGCTGGGGCCGCGTCGGCGACTACTTCCTGCATCGCTGGAGCGACCCGACCTATCTCGCCGGGCTCGCCCTGCTCGAAGCGCATTGGAACGATCCGATCTGCGTCTTCGAGTTCGCCTGCGGCATCGGTCACTACCTGCGGACCCTGAAGCAGCGCGGCTGCAAGGTGGCGGGGGCCGACGTGGTCTTCGCAAAACTCTGGGTCGCCCGGCATTGGGTGGTCGGGCCCGGTGCGCAGCTCGTCTGCTTCGACGCCGGCTCGGAGCATTGGCCGATCCCCGGCGCGCCGGTGGACCTCGTCGTCTGCAACGACGCGTTCTACTTCCTCGACGACAAGGCGACGCTGCTCGACAACCTGCGCCAGAACGCCGGCGACGACGGCTGGCTCGCGCTCAGCCATATCCACAACAGCGACAGGCCCGGCTTCTCGGCCGGCCGCGCGGTCTCGGCCGACGAGATCGCGGAGCTGTTCCCCGACGCCCTCGTCTACGACGACGACGAGCTGACCGCGGCGCTCGCCGCGGCGCGGGCGCCGAGCCCGCGGGCGCCGTCGGAGCTCCGCGGCTGCGAGGCCTTCTCCGTGGTCGCCGGCCCCGGCATGCGGCCGGCTCCGCGCTCGGTGATCGACGGGCTGACGCTGCCGAAGGCCGGCGCGGACCTCGTCCTCAACCCGCTCTATCGCCGCGACGCGGCGGGGGCATACCGCATCGTCTGGCCGTCGGAACGCTACGAGGCGGAATACGCCCGGTCCGTCACCTACCCGTTGCGGTCGGACGGTCCCGAAGGCCTGGTCTTCGCCGGCGGCGTCGCGGCGCCGGAGGTCGGACGGGTGCGCAGCCGCGAATTCGTCGATCTGCCGGAGCGCTGGTGATGGATGCGGTCCGCTGGGGCATCGTCGGCTACGGCTGGGTCGCCCGCGACTACATGGCGCCGGGCATCCGCGGGGCCGACCACCGGCTCGTCGCGGTGTGCGATCCGGGCGCAGCCTCGCGCGCCGCCGCCGAAGCGGAGGGCGCGCGCGCCTACGACAGCTTGGACCGCCTCATCGCCGACGCGGAGGTCGAAGCTGTGTACGTGGCGACGCCGAACCACCTCCACCGCCAGGCGGTCGAGGCGTTGTCGGCATCCGGCAAGGCGATCCTGTGCGAGAAGCCGATGGCGGCGACCTTGCGCGACGCCGAGGCGATGGCCGAGGCGGTCGGGCGTGGGGGCGCGTTCTACGGCACGGCGTTCGACCAGCGCCATCATCCCGGCCATCGCGCCATGCGCGACCGGATCGCGCGAGGCCAGCTCGGCACGGTGACGGCGATCCGCATCGTCTACGCCTGCTGGCTCGGGCGCGACTGGGCCGCCTGTCCCGGCCAGGACAACTGGCGGATCGACCCTGCCCAAGCCGGCGGCGGCGCGTTGATGGACCTGGCGCCGCACGGGATCGACCTCGTCGACTACCTCCTCGGCGAGTCCCTGGTGGACATCACGGCCCTCACGCAGATCCGTGCGCAGGATTACGCGGTCGACGACGGCGCGCTGCTGATCGGCCGGACGGCGGACGGCGTGCTGGCGAGCCTCA
The DNA here is from genome assembly GCF_008040045.1 of Methylobacterium sp. WL8. Classification (NCBI taxonomy): domain Bacteria; kingdom Pseudomonadati; phylum Pseudomonadota; class Alphaproteobacteria; order Hyphomicrobiales; family Methylobacteriaceae; genus Methylobacterium; species Methylobacterium sp. WL8. Next base: position 19,198 of record NZ_VRVF01000011.1, read on the forward strand.
ACGTCGCCTACAACTGCCCCGACGCGCTGCCGCGCCGCCGCCTGGAAGTGGTCGGCACCAAGGGCCTGCTCACCGCGATCGACACGATGGGGCAGACCGCCGGCGGCACCGTGTCCTTCACCGACGGGGCCACCGGCCGCTCGGAGCCCGTCGCCTTCGACGCCGAGGCGTCGCCCTTCACCGAGCAGGTGCGGGCCTTCGGCTCGGCGCTCAGGCGGCCCGCAGAACGGGACGCCTACTCGGCGGCGCGCGACCTCCACACCATGCGGCTGATCGCGCGGGCCTATGGCGCCGCGTCACAAGCAGACGGATCGAACACGTGACCGAGAACGACCAGGACACCCGGGCCCGCGATCCGCGCATCAAGGCGCCGCGTCCCTACGGCTTCGGCGGTCCGCGCAAGATCGAGGGCCTGCCCCAGAACCTGCCGGAGCCGGTGCGGGCCTATCTCGACATCCTGCCGCCCGGGCGGATCGTCGGCTTTCCTCTGGCGCCCCTCGACCGCACCGGCATCCCGGTGTGGTTCGTCTCGCTGTTCCTCGACGACCCGTTCTTCGTCGGTGCGATGCCCTCCGGCATCGGCTACGGCGCCACCGACGACGAAGCGCTGATCGGCGCGGTGGCCGAGATCGCCGAGAACCTGATGCCGTCGCTCGCGGTGATGCCGCGCAAGAAGGAGCGCGCGAGCTACGACGACCTCGTGCGGGTCTACGGCGCCGGTTCGGTCGCCGACCCGCTGACCCTTTGCCTTCCGGCCGGCTCGCCGGTCGGGCGCGGCACGGTGATGGAATGGACCGCCGCCACGCGGGCCAAGACCGGCGAGATCGTGCTGATGCCGCTCGACATCGCGGCCACCGACTATTTCGAGCTGTCGGAGGGCTACAAGCCCTTCACCAACCTGATCACCAACGGGCTCGGCGCCGGCCCGGACGTGCCGTTCGCCCTCGGCCACGGCGTATTGGAACTGCTTCAGCGCGACGGCAATGGCCTGCTGTTCCGGGCGCTCGACCAGGGCGTGATGCTCGACGTCTCGCAGGGCCTGGGTCCTGAGACGCAGGCGATGCTCGACCGCCTCGACGCCCTCGGCATCCGGGCGCTGCCGAAGTTCGCCACCGACCAGTTCGGGCTGACCAACCTCTACGTCGTCGGCTACGACAAGAACCCCGCCGACACGCCCGTACCGATCGCGTTGTCGGCCTGCGGCGAGGCCTGCGACCCGGACCGCGAGCGGGCGCTGCGCAAGGCGCTGCTGGAGTTCCAGGCCGCCCGCGTGCGCAAGGCCTTCGGCCACGGACCGCTGGCCTTCGCCGAGCGTGTGACGCCGCCGGGCTACGTCGGCGCCTTCATCGAGAAGGCGCTGCCGAGCCTCGACCTGGAGGAGAGCCGCGCCCTGAAGGCGATGCTGGAATGGATCGTGCTGCCGCCCGAGGGCCTGCGCGACGTCCTGAAGGACACGGTCTATTCCGAGCGCGCGACGAAGGCGTTCACCGACCTGCCGACGACCCCGGCCGCCGACGGCCACGCCCGCGGAGAGATCGCCTGCGAACGCCTGGAGCAGGCAGGGTTCGACATCCTCTACGTGGACTGCTCGCCCGCGGGCGGCGCCGTCGGCGTGGTCAAGGCGATCGTGCCGGGGCTCGAAGTCGAGACCATGAGCTACTACCGCATCGGCGAGCGCAACGCGCGCAAGCTGATCGAGCGCGACCACCCGTTGATCAAGTTCGGCACGCCGAGCGAGACCCTGCTGCCGGTTCGCCTGACGCCGGAGGCGCTGGACCGGTTCGGCGGCCAGCCGCTGTTCGACACCGCCTTGGCGGAATCGATCGTAGGCAGCCACTATCCGCTCTACCGCGAACCGGAATCGCACCACGCCCCGTTCCGCCTGGAGCAGCAGGGGAGGGCCGCATGAGCTTGCGCTTCGCCTACAACACCAACGGCGCGGCCAACCACCGCCTCGACGATGCGATCGACCTGATCAAGGGCGCCGGCTACGATGGCGTCGCGCTGACGCTCGACATCCACCACCTCGACCCGTTCGCCGAGGGGTGGGCAACGGAAGCCGGCCGGGTGGCGAGCCGCCTGGAAAAGCTGGAGCTCGGCTCGGTGATCGAGACCGGCGCCCGCTTCCTCCTCGACCCGCGCGCCAAGCACGAGCCGACGCTGGTTACCGCCGACGCCACGGCGCGCGCGCGCCGCATCGGCTTCCTCAAGCGCGCGATCGACATCGGCGCGATGCTGAACTCCGAGGCGGTCTCGTTCTGGGCCGGCGTGCCGAAACCCGGAATCGACCCAGCCGAAGCGCGGGGCTGGCTCGTCGACGGCTTGACCGAAGTGGTCGCCTACGCCGCCGTGAAGGGCGTCGTGCCCTGCCTCGAGCCCGAGCCGGGCATGCTGATCGAGACGCTGGACGACTTCGCTGCGCTCAAGGTCGAGGGCCTGCGGCTCGCGCTAGACACCGGCCACTGCCTCGTCACCGGCGAGCGGGACCCGGCGGCGGCCGTCCACGAGTTCGCCGGCCGCGTCGGCACGGTGGCGATCGAAGACATGAAGCGGGGCGAGCACATCCACCTGCCCTTCGGCGAGGGCGACATGGACGTGCCCGGCATCCTCGACGCCCTGGAGGCGATCTGCTTCGACCGGCTGATCTGCGTGGAGCTGTCGCGCGAGAGCCACCGCGCCGACGCGATGATCCCGGCCTCCCTCGACTACCTCCGCAGCTGCCGGCGCGACGGGCCGGCCCTCCCGGACGACCAGGAGACCCGGCGGCAATGAGGATCTGCTTCGTCAGCCGGCGCTACTTCCCGGCGATTTCCGGCATGAGCGTCTACGCGCAGAACCTGTTGCGGGAGCTGGTCCAGGCCGGCCACGACGTGACGATGATCTCGCAGTATCGCGGCGACGCCTTCGGCACCCGCGTCTACGGCGGCGGCCCGCCGCCACCGGTCCCGGGCGTGCGGGTGATCGGCCTCGAACAGGTCGGCGAGCAGACGGACGGAGACTTCGAGCGCGACATCGACATGATGGTCGCGACGATCCGCGCCGAGCACGCGGCCAAACCCTTCGACGTGCTGCACGCGCAGTACGGCTACCCGACCGGCTGGGCCGTGCTCCTGGCCTCCAAGGCGCTCGGCGTTCCGAACGTGGTCTCGATCCAGGGCGGCGACGGGCACTGGGTCGGGTCGTGCTGCGAGACCCACCGCGTCGCGATGTGCGAGGTGCTGGCCCACGCCAACGCCCTGCTGATCGGCGGCGCCTCGTTCGTGGACGAGGTTTGCGAGCGGCTGGGGTCCGATCCGGCGCGCTTCACCATCGTGCCCGGCGCGGTCGACACCGCTCGTTTCACTCGAGGCGGCGACGGCTTGCCTGCGCCGCATGACGGTCCGATCCGCCTGTTCTATCACGGCCGCGTCGACCGCCGGAAAGGCGTGCTCGACTTCATCCGGGCCCTGGCGATCCTGCGCGAGCAGGGTACACCGTTCGCCGCCACGATCTCCGGCATCGGCCCCGACGTGGATTCATCTCAGGCCCTGTCGGCCGAACTCGACTTCGGGGAACACGAGATCCGCTTCACCGGCTACGCCGACTACGACGCCGTGCCGGCCCTCTACGCACAGGCCGACGTGTTCGTATCGCCGACCTATGCGGAAGGCTTCTCCAACACGATCCTCGAGGCGATGGCAGCGGGCCTCGCCGTCGTCTCCTGCCACGCGGTCGGCGTCTCGGACTGCCTGCGTGACGGGGAGAACGGCCTGCTGACGATGCCGGGCGACGTGCCGGCGCTCGCCGAGTCGCTGACGCGGATCGTCACCGACGCCGCCTTGCGCCGCCGTCTCGCCGGGGCCGGTCTGGCGGAATGCCGCCGGGTCTATTCGTGGACGGCAGTCGGCCGGCAGATCATGGCGGTCTACGGCGACATCGTCCGCGATACGCCGGCGACGGGCTTCTCGAACACGCTCCCGCATGATCCAAGCTGCCGGTTCCGGGCCGAGCCGCACCTGCTTTAGACCGATGCCCACAGCGCTTGCCCTCTCGCCCCACCTCGACGACGCCGCATTCTCCTGCGGCGGGACGCTGGCGACGCTGGCCGCGTCCGGCTGGCGCGTGGTGATGGCGACGGTGTTCACCCAGAGCGTCGCGGAACCCGCCGGGTTCGCGCTCGCCTGCCAGCTCGACAAGGGGCTCGACGCGTCGGTGGACTACATGCGCCTGCGCCGCGCCGAGGACGCGGCGGCGGCGGCCCACCTCGGGGTCGAGGTGCGCCACCTGCCGTTCCGCGAGGCCCCCCACCGCGGCTACGGCTCGGCACCGGAGCTCTTCGCCGAGGTCCGGGCCGACGACGCGGTCGTCGAACACCTGGCCCCGGCCTTCGGGGCGCTGATCGCGGAGACCGCGCCGGATTTGATCCTCGCGCCGCAAGCGATCGGCGGCCACGTCGATCACCTGCAGGTGGTCGCGGCCTTGCGCAGGATCGCGCTGGATCGCCCGATGCTGTGGTGGCGCGACTTCCCCTACACCGTGCGCCAGGCGGTGCCGAAGGCCCCGCTCTCCAGCGCCTTCGCCGGGTTGCCGGTCCGCGAAATCGTCCTCGACGCGGGCGCGCAGGCGGCCAAGGCCGAGGCTTGCGCGGCCTACGCGTCGCAACTCGGCTTCCAGTTCGGCGGCCTGGCCGGGCTGGTGAAGCGCCTCGGCGCGGAGGCCGGGCGCGAGCGCTTCGCGGTCGAGGGCATCCTGCCCGACGACTGCCCCGGGTTCGATGCGGCCGCCTGAGCCGGCGACGCCCAAGAGCCTCGCCGACCCGGAGGCGCTGGCGGCGCGGCGCACGCTCCGCGACGGCGCCCACGTCGCGCCGCTGCGCGTGCTGGCGGCCCGGATCGCCGCGGAGTTCGGAGCGCCCGCGCCCGATCCGGACCCCCTCGACGGCGGCGTCCGCGCGCGCCTACTGCTCCTGCTGGAGACTCCGGGGCCGGCGATCGGGCGCACCGGATTCGTCTCGCGGGACAACCCGACCGGGACCGCGGCCAACCTGTTCCGCTTCCTGGCGGAGGCGGACATCGCCCGCGTCGACACGCTGATCTGGAACGCGATCCCCTTCGTGATCCATGCCGAGGGCGCGCTGAACCGGGCGCCGCGCCGCTCGGAGATCAAGGCGGCCGCGCCATGCCTCGCTCCGCTCATCGCGCTGCTGCCCGACCTCGCCGTCGTCGTGCTCGCGGGCCGCGTCGCCGGCATGGCCGGCGACACGATCGCTGCACTGCGGCCGGACCTCCCGGTGCTCATGATCCCGCATCCGAGCCCGACCTACGTCTGCACCGCGCCGGAGGTGGCCTCGCGCATCCGCGCCGGGCTCAGGCAGGCCGGCGTCATCCTGCGGACATGCGGCGCGGCGAGAAGCGGCGGGGCAGCGCCCGGATGAGACCATCGCGGTCGCCGGCCACAGGTGGCTGAACTTGGATCGCCGAACGCGCGTCGCTGGCCTTGGAGCGCCGATGGTCCTACATGCGGGGCAACGGGCAACGGCCCGAAACATCCGGCATCGAACCCGCGGCCCGCTCGCCGGCCGGGCGGGATATCCGGCGGAGGCGGACGCCGATCGGAATGAACGTCCACGACCAACATCGCGGAACGCGCGATCATGCCGAGCGGGATCCCACCGGGACGACCTTGCCCGACGCAACGACCGCGGCCGAGGGCGCCGCGAGCAAGCGCTCGCGCAGCCGCTACGCGTGGCTCGGCACCGCCGCCAGCATCATCCTGTTCGCCGTCTCGCTCGGCGTCCTGTGGAAGCTCGTCCAGACCGTCACCTGGGCGGACCTGCGCAAGGCCTTCGTCGACGCGAGTTCCGACCAGCTCGGCCTCGCCTTCCTGTTCGTCTTCGTGAGCTACCTCTTCCTCACCGGCTACGATGCCCTGGCGCTCCGGCAGCTGCGGGTGACGGTGCCCTACCGGATCACGGCGCTCGCCTCGTTCACGAGCTACGCGGTGAGCTTCACCCTCGGGTTCCCGCTGCTGACGGCGGGCACGATCCGCTACTGGATCTACTCGCGCCAGGGGCTCACGGCTGCGAAGATCGCGGCGCTGACGGTGATCGCGGGCTTCACCTTTTGGCTCGGCATGGGCGTCGTGCTGGGCTTAAGCCTGATCATCGAGGCGAGCCAGCTCGCCGGCCTCGCCTTCACCTCGATCCGGATCAACCAGGGCGTCGGGCTGTTCGCGCTGGCGCTGGTACTCGGCTATCTCGCCTGGGTCTCGGCCAAGCGCCGGCACGTCACCATCCGGCAATGGCGCCTGGAGCTGCCGGGCGCATCGGTCTCCCTCGGGCAGATGGTGGTCGGCATCGGCGACGTCTGCGCGGCGGCGGCCGTCCTCTACGTGCTGATGCCGGCCGGCCTCGCGATCGGCTTCACCACCTTCCTCGCGATCTACGTGCTTGCCGCGATGCTCGGCATCGCTTCGAACGCGCCCGGCGGCCTCGGCGTGTTCGAGGCGACGATCCTGCTCGCGTTGTCGAGCCTGCCGCGGGAGCAGGTGCTCGGCTCGCTGCTGCTGTTCCGGATCTGCTACTACGTCGTCCCCTTCGTCACCGCGCTGGCGATGCTCGGCGCCTACGAGATCGTGAAACGGGCGGGCCGTTCGCGCGGAGACCCGTGATCCGCGGCGGCCCCGGCGATGCCTGAGCGCGCGATCGGCCGGGCGGCCTGGACCGGCGCCGCGACGGCCGTGTCGCTCGTCGGCCTGTTCGCCTACCATCGCGACCTCCTCGACGGGCCGCTGATCGCCGCGGGCCTCGCGGCCGTCTGCGTCGGCGGCGTTCTTGCTGCCCGCGGGCGCGACGCCATCGCCGCCGCGCCGAGCCTGCGGCAGACCGAGCGCCACGCGGTAGCCGAGGCGCTGCTCGCCAACATCCCCGACCCGGTGATCCTGGTCGATCGCCGCGCGGTGGTGATCGAGGCGAATCCGGCGGCGCGCGCCCTGCTCCCGACGCTGCGCCTGCGCCACCCGCTCTCCTTCGCCCTGCGGGCGCCGGACGTACTCGACGCGGTCGAGGCGGTCCTGCGCACGGGTGCGCCCTCGAAGACCACCTACGCCGTCCGGGTGCCGACGGAGCGCGCCTTCGAGGTACAGATCGGCGCGTTGCCGATGCCGGACGGCGGCCAGCCCAACGTGGTCCTGTTCCTGCGCGACCTCACCGCCGCGCGGCGGCTGGAGGCGATGCGGGTCGACTTCGTCGCCAACGCCAGCCACGAGCTGCGCACCCCGCTGGCCTCGCTGCTGGGCTTCATCGAGACGCTTCAAGGGCCGGCGCGGGCCGACGCGCCGGCGCGCGAGCGCTTCCTCGGCATCATGCACAGCCAGGCGCAGCGCATGACCCGGCTGATCGACGACCTGCTCTCGCTCTCGCGGATCGAGCTGCGCGAGCACGTGGCGCCGACGCAGGTGGTCGACCTCGGCACGATCGCCCGCCAGATGGTCGACGCGCAGGGCGCGCTCGCTGCCGCCCGCGGCGTCGCCATCACCCTGGAAGCGGGCGAGGGGGCGTACCCGGTGCTCGGCGAGCCGGACGAGTTGCTCCGCGTCGTCGAGAACCTCATCGAGAACGCGGTGAAGTACGGCGGCCGCGGCGTCGTCGTCGCCCTGGATCGGACGCGGGACGCGCTGCACGGCAGCCGCATCGTGCTCAGCGTGCGCGACGACGGGCCGGGCATCGCCCCGGAGCACCTGCCGCGCCTCACCGAACGCTTCTACCGGATCGACGTGGCGTCGAGCCGGCAGAAGGGCGGCACCGGCCTCGGGCTCGCGATCGTCAAGCACAGCCTCAACCGCCACCGCGGCCGCCTCGCCTTCGAGAGCGAAGTCGGCGCCGGCACGGTGGTGCGGGTCACCTTGCCCGAGCACCGCGCGCGGGAAGCGTCCGAGCCAACGGACGCCGCAGATCAGCCGTAGGCGGCGATGGCCCGGGCGCAGCCGGGCTCGGCCACATCGAGCCCCGAGCCGACGTATTCGTTGAGCTTGTTGCGCAGCGTCCGGATCGAGATGCCGAGGATCTTGGCCGCATGGGTGCGGTTGCCGAGGCAGTGGTCGAGGGTGTCGAGGATCAGGTCGCACTCGACCTGCGCCACCGTGCGGCCGACGAGGCCGCGGGTGGCGGCCTCCGCCACCTGCGCCGCCCGGGTCGCGGCGCCGACCGGCGCGGCGATGGAATCGCCCTCCGGCGTCAGGATCGCGTCGGCGCCGATCTCCGGGCCGGAGGCGAGTAGCACCGCCCGGTGCAGGGTGTTCTCGAGCTCGCGCACGTTGCCGCGCCACGGGTTCTTGACCACCATCTCCTGGGCGGCGCGGCCGAGCGGCCGCACCGGCACGCCGTTCACCTCGGCGTACTTCTTGGCGAAGTGCGCGGCGAGTTCGAGGATGTCGGCCGGGCGCTCGCGCAAGGGCGGCAGCCGCAGGTGGACCACGTTGAGGCGGTAGAACAGGTCCTCGCGGAACGTGCCCTTGCGGACCTCCTCGGCGAGGTTGCGGTTCGAGGTGGCGAGCACGCGGATGTCGACCTTGACCGGGGCCGAGCCGCCGACGCGGTCGATCACCCGCTCCTGCAGCGCCCGCAGCAGCTTGGATTGCAGGCGGACGTCCATCTCCGAGATTTCGTCCAGCAGCAGCGTGCCGCCGTTGGCCTCCTCGAACCGGCCAATGCGCCGGGCGACGGCGCCGGTGAAGGCGCCCTTCTCGTGGCCGAACAGCTCGGATTCGAGCAGGGCCTCGGGGATCGCGGCGCAGTTGACCGAGACGAACGGGCGGTTTCCACGCGCCGACTTCTGGTGGACGTGGCGCGCCAGCACCTCCTTGCCGGTGCCGCTCTCGCCGGTGATCAGCACCGAGGCCTCCGAGCGGGCGATCTGCTCGGCCAGGCGCACCACCTTCTCCATCGACGCGTCGCGCCAGACGAAGGCGCGCCCGTCCGCCGAGACCGCCTCGAGCACGGCGGCGATCAGGTCCGGGTCCGGGGGGAGGGGGATGTACTCCTTGGCGCCGGCCTGGATCGCGGCCACGGCGGCCTTCGCGTCCGTGGTGACGCCGCAGGCGACGACGGGGGTGCGGATGCGCTCCTCGGCGAGCGCCGCGACGAGGTCGCGGATCGAGAGCCCGACGTCGATCATGACGAGGTCGGCGCCCTTGGCGCGCAGGACGTTCATCCCCTGCGCCACGCCGTCGGCTTGCGTCACCGCCGCGCCGCGGTTCATCGCGATCTTCGAGGCGGTGATCAGCTCGCCGTTGAGCCGTCCGATGATCAAGAGCCGCATCGCGGTGTCTCCGTTCCAGGTGTCGTGGCGCCGCGGGCCGCCCCGCCGTCGAGGGCGGAGCGCTAGGCGCGAATTTCAGGGGGTCAGCGGTCGCCCTTGACGATCTCGGTCATCGTCACGCCGAGGCGATCCTCGACCAGGACGACCTCGCCGCGGGCGACGAGGCGGTTGTTGACGAAGATGTCGACCGCCTCGCCGACCTTGCGGTCGAGCTCGAGCACCGCCCCGGGGGCGAGGCGCAGCAGGTCGCCGATCGGCATCCGCACGGCGCCGAGCACCGCCGAGACCATCACCGGCACGTCGAAGAGCTGTTCGAGGTCGGAGGCGCTCTTCGGGGTGGTCGGCGTGTCGCGGATGGATTCCTCGCCCGCCAAGGACGGGTCCTGGTCGCCGAGCTGCGGCAGGCTGAAATCGTCGGACATCGGGTTCTTTCGATCGCTCAGGGTTCGACGGACGTGCCGAGGGCATCGAGCACAGCGGCCTCGATGCGGGCGCGCTCGCGCACGATCCCGCCGTCGGCCCACTCGATGCGGGCGTCGCCCGACGGCATGTCGGGATCGCCCAGCACCACCAGGCGGCCCTCGTAGCCGCGCTCGCGCGCCAAGCGCTTCATCAGGCTCTCGGCCTCCTCGACCAGCCCGTCGTGGACGCGCACCACGAGGTGGGGCACGCCGCGCAGGTGCTGCAGGGCGGCGCGCGCCGCCTCGCCGATCGCGGCCAGCGGCCGGGCGTCGAGGGCGTCGCCCGCGATCTTGCGGGCGAGCAGCACCGCCACCTCGACCGCCTGGTCCTCGCGCTCGGCGTCGCGGGCGTCGGCCTGGGCGATGAGCCCGGCGGCGGCGAGCGACAGGCGGGTCATCGCGTCCGACAGGCGCGCCTGCGCCTGCGCCTCGGCCTGGGCGCGGCCCTCCTGCACGCCGCGGGCGTGGGCCTGGGAAGCGGCCTCGTCGGCGGCCTCGGCCGCGCGCATGCTCTCGCGGCTCGGCTGCGGCCGCCGGAAGTCGGTCTCGAACAGGAACGGCGTCGTGGTCGCGCTGGATCGGGCGTTCAATAGACCAGCTCCTCTTCGGCACTGTTCTTGGCGATCATGATCTCACCCTTGTCGGCGAGGTCCTTGGCCAGCTCGGTCATCTTGGCCTGGGCCTCGTCCACCTCCTTGAGGCGGATCGGGCCGATCGAGCCCATCTCGTCGGTGAGGTTCTTGGCGGCGCGCGTCGACATCTGCGCCAGGAAGAAGCCGCGCACGCGCTCGTCGGCGCCCTTCAGCGCCCGGCACAGGGTCTCGTTGTCGACCGAACGCATCAGCGTCTGGACGCTGCCGGGATCGAGCTTGAGCAGGTCCTCGAAGGTGAACATCAACTCGCGGATGCGCTTGGCCGAGCCGCGGTTGCCCTGGTCGAGGGCGGCAAGGAAGCGGCTTTCCGTCTGCCGGTCGAAGGCGTTGAACACGTCGGCCATCATCTCGTGCGCGTCGCGGCGGGCGGATTGCGCGATGGTGGCGACGAACTCGACCCGCAGCGTCTCCTCGATGTGGCGCAGCGCCTCCTTCTGCACCGTCTCCATCCGCAGCATCCGGTTGAGCACGTCGATGGCGAACTCCTCCGGCAGCAGGGTGAGCACCTTGGCCGCGTAGTCGGAGCGCACCTTGGACAGCACGACGGCCACGGTCTGCGGGTACTCGTTGCGCAGGAACGCGGCGAGGATCTCGGGGTCGACCTGGGCGATCGAGGCCCAGACGCGTTTGCCCGAGGCGCCCTTGATCTCGGCCATGATCAACGAGACCTGCTCGGTGGGAAAGATCTTCAGCAGCAGCGATTCGGTGCGCTCGAAGTTCGAGGTGATGCCGCCGCCGCTCGAGAGCCGCGAGACGAAGTCGATGATCAGCTTCTCGACGGTCTCGGCCTCGAGCGATCCGAGCTGGACCATGGCGTGCGAGACCGTCTTGATCTCGTCCTCTTCCAGGCGCTGCCAGATCGGCGCGCCCTCGGCCTCGCCGAGGAGCAGCAGCAAGGCGGCGGCACGCTGGGGCCCGGGCATCGACGCGAACGTCGTCCCGCCGAGATCCTGCAAGCTCTGACCCAGTCCCGTACCCCCCGCCATCGTCCCGTTCTCTCCTCAAGCCACCGAAATCTTCGCTCGAACCACACCGCCTACGGCGTCTCCTGGATCCAGTTGCGCAGGACCTCCACAGTCTCGGACGGGCTGGCGCGGACCATGTCGACCACACGCTGCACCGTGTCGGCTTGGATCTGCCCGTTGATCTTGGCGAACTCCATGAGCTTGGCGGTCTTGCTCTCGGGCACCAGGATGGTGCCGTCGGCGGCGGCCTCGATCCCTGCGCCGGCCACCACCGTGATCATCGGCGTCGCCGACGGGTCGGAGGCGAGCACGCGGCGCAGGAGCGGGCGCACCACCGCCATCAACACGATCAGGGTGAGCAGCGCGAGCACGCCCAGTTCCACAATCCGCAGCAGGTCTTCCTTGCTCGGGCTGAGCAGCGACTGGACCAGCGTCGGCTCGACGAAGTCGGCTGGCGCCGGCGCCTCGGCGAAACGCAGGTTCACCACCTCGATCTGGTCGCCGCGCGCCTTGTCGAACCCGACGGTGCTGCGCACCAGGGCGGCGATCCGCTCGATCTCGGCGGCGGGGCGGGGCTGGTAGGCGACCTTGCCGTCGGCGCCCGGCACGTAGGCGCCGTCGACCAGCACCGCGACCGAGAGGCGCTTCACCCGGCCGCCCTCGACCACTTCGGTCCGGGTGACCTTGGAGATCTCGTAGTTTGTGGTCTCCTCGTTCTTGTTCGAGGAATCCTTGGGCGCCGGCGCCTTGTCCTGGTTCGCGCCCGGCAGCTCGTTGCCGACGCTGACCGAGCCCTCGGAGTTGGCGGTCTGCGAGGCCTCGGTGCGGGTCTGGCTGGAGCGCACGACCCGGCTCTCGGGGTCGAAGGTCTCAGACCGGCTCTCGACGCGGTTCAGGTCGAGCTCGGCCGAGACCTGCACGCGGGCCCGGCCCGGCCCGACGATGCCGGCGACGATCTCCTCGATCTGCGAGCGCAGGCGGCGCTCGAGGCCGGTCTGCTTCTCCTCGAAGGCGCCGGCCTCGCCCTGCTCGCCCCGGGCGCCGTCGGCCAGCAGCCGGCCGCGCTCGTCGACGATCGAAACGCGCTCGGGCTTCAGTCCCTCGACCGCGGAGGCCGCCAGGTGCCGGATCGCGCGGACCTGGCCCGCGTCGAGGTCGCCCATCAGCTTCAGGACGATGGCGGCGCTCGGCTGCTCGCGGTCGCGCTCGAACAGGCGCCGCTCGGGCATGACGAGGTGGACGCGGGCGGCCTGGACCCGGCCGATCGCCCGGATCGAGCGCGACAGCTCGCCTTCGAGGGCGCGCAGGTGATTCACGTTCTGGACGAAGTTGGTCGAGGAGAAGGCGTCGCCCTTGTCGAAGATCTCGTAGCCGACGCCGGCCTGGCTCGGCAGGCCCTTGCCGGCGAGGTCCATGCGCAGGCGCGGGAGGTCGGCGCGCGGCGCCAGAACGGTCTGGCCGGTGTCGCCCTTGGTCTCGTAGCGGATGCCGCGGGCGTCGAGGTCGCGCACGACCGCGGCCGCATCCGAGGCCGAAAGGTCGGCGAACAGCACGCCCATGTCGGGGCGCGAGACCCGCAGGATGACGAAGGCGAAGAAGCCGATCAGCGTCAGCGTCACCGCGGCCATCGCCGCGAGGCGCGCCGGTCCGAGCTTGGTGACGAGATCGAGAACCGGCTTCACGGCTGTTACGCACCCACCCCTGGGGGGCGCCGACGACGGCGCCACCCGGCAGAATTTGCCCAGGCCGTGGTTAGCGTGTGGTTAACGAAGTGGAGGGCTTGGTCCCACGCGAAGCCCGGAACGCAGCGAAGCCGCATCCGCGGGGTGGCGGATACGGCTTCGCGTGAAACCGGCGTCGACCGCGCGGACTGGACCGCGTCGGACGGGGCACGGGGTCGAGTCAGTGGCGGTAATGCTGGATGCGCGTGGTGCGCAGGCCGGCAAGACCGTGCTGGTCGATCGAGAACTGCCAGCTGAGGAACTCCTCGGTGGTGAGGGTGTAGCGCTGGCAGGCCTCTTCCAGGCTCAGGAGGCCGCCGCGGACGGCGGCAACCACTTCGGCCTTCCGGCGGATCACCCATCGACGGGTGCTCGTAGGCGGCAGGTCGGCGATCGTCAGTGGACTTCCATCTGGCCCGATCACGTATTTCACTCTCGGGCGGTGCGGTTCGGTCATGGTACGCTCTACAACTCGACTGACCTGTCGAGACACCAACCTACTTGCGCGAGCTTAAAACATGTTGAAGCGGATCACTCGGAAGTGATTCGTCAGCTCGAGGTTGTGGACAACCCGATCCCGGTGACCCTGGACAGGGGCACGCGCGAGGTGCCGATGATCAGAACCGGGCTCGCGCCGCTGAGGTCGACCTTGTCGACGCTGCCGCTCATCGCCGTGGCGACCTGCACCGTGGCGCCGGTGGCGTCCGAGGCCGAGACCTTGATCGTGTAGGTTCCCTCCGGCGCCGCGAGGCCCGACGAGTTCTTGCCGTTCCACGAGAAGGTCTGGCTGCCGGCGGCGAGCGACGTCGTCTGCGTGCCGACGACGTTTCCCTTGGAGTCGGAGATGGTCACCACCGCCTTGGTCGCGTCGCGCGCCGGCGTCAGGTTCCAGGTCGCCGAGCCGTCCTTGAGGTCGGCGGTGGTGCCGTCGGTGGTGACGTTCTTGCCGATGTAGCTCGTGGCGGAGGCCGAGCTCGCCGCCTTGCTGTTGGCCAGGATGCTGTCGAGGCGGTCGTTGCCCTTCAGCTGCTGCTCCACCTGGGCGAACTGCACCAGCTGTTGCGTGAACTGGTTGGTGTCCATCGGGTCGAGCGGGTTTTGGTTCTTGAGCTGCGTCGTCAGCAGGGTCAGGAACTGGGTGAAGTTGCTCGCCAGCGTCGCGCTGTCGGCGGTCTTGCCCGCGGCGCTGGAGGCGGCCGCGCTCGTCAGGCTGGAAATGCCGCTGGTCATCGGTGGGCCTCCTCAGATCCGGATGTCGAGGCCGCTCAGGCCGCGGAGCGTGCGCAGGGGCGCGACCTCCGAGACGGCGGCGTCGGAAGGGGTGGTGGGCAGGGCGTTGCCGCGGCCGGGCCGGCCGTCGCGTTGCGCGGCCTCGCCGCCCGAGCCGCCGTCGCTTCGCAGCGACATGGTGATGCCGCCCTGCGACGGGTCGAGCCCGGCCTGGGCCAGCGCCTGCTGCAGGCTGCCGGCGTCGCGTTGGAGCATCGCCAGGGTCTCGACGCGCTCGACCACGAGATGCGTGGTCACGGTGCCCTTGTCCTTGTCGATGTCGAGGGTGACGTCGACGCGGCCGAGCTCAAGCGGATCGAGCCGGATCTGGAACTCGCTCGAACCGGCGAGCGAGCGCAGTCCGATCGTCATCGGGACTTGTCCGAGCGGCACGGGCGGCGCGGCCGCCGCGACCGGAGCCTTGTCCGCGGCGGCCGACGCCTGACCAGAAGACGCGGCCTGGGTCCTGGCGACCGGATCCGGGGTGCCGGGCCCGGCCGAGGCCACATCGGTCAGCGCGGCGAACAGGTCGGCCTTGGTCGCAGGCGCGGCACCCGCATCCGTTCCCGCGACCGCGTCGTCGCCCTTCGCGCTCGCCGCAGCGCCCGGCCGGCCCGCGGCCTCGGCCGGAGCGGCGCCCGCTGCCGTCCCGGCGATGCCGACGGCGGAGGCCGCTTCTGCGGCGGCGGCAGCAGGTGGCGTCGCGGAGCGGCCGGTCAGGGCTGGTGGTGGAGCATCGAGGATGAGCGCGACCGTCGGGGCCGCGAGTAGAGTCTCGGGCGCCTTCGGATCGGCAGCCTTCGCGTCGGACGAGGGCGCCTCGGCCTTCGTCTTGGCGTTTTCCGGGGCCGCGGTAACTGGGTCCGCCTTGCCGTCGTCCGATGTCGAATTGGTCTTGGATGGCGCGTCGGCCGTGGGCCGCGCCGTGTCGGCGCCGCGGGTCACGGTTCCTGTCGAAGCCGTCGCGGGACGCGGCGTCCCAAAACCCGTCCGATGTGGGCTGGCCTTTGCCGGCGCGGCGGGCGCGTCGCGGGTCGCAGCAGCGGATTGGCTTGCCGCCCGGGCGGCCTTGGCGTCGGCTGAGGCGAGGTCGGCAGCTTTAGCGCGGTCGGCGCGTCCGAGCGCGGCGGCGTCGGCGCTGCGCCCGCGCTCGGCGGCGTTGCGGGCCTGGGCGTCGTCCTTGGCGGTCGCCGCGTCGAGGTCGCGGCCGAAGCGGGCGCGGGCCGCCGCCGCATCCGTCGTGTCGCGCGTCGCCGTGCGGGCGGAGGCCCACGCGGTCGCATCCACGAAATCCATCGTCCCAACTGCCATGCCCGGCCTCCTGCACCGATAGGAGCAAACGGCAGGCCAGCGCCGGAAATTGTTCAAGGCACTGATAAGTTTGATTTTTCTCAGACCGATCGAGCAGTTCGCGCGGTGGGCGAGGGCGGTTGCTGCCGTGTGCCCGGCAGGACTTGCCGGCTCAAGGCGCCCGCGGAGCGGGCCGCGCCCTGGAAACGCCGGGCGACACACACTATAGACAGCCCTGGGCGGCGGGACCTTAAGAAGGCCCGCGCCGCCGTCAGACCCGGCGCCATGAATTCCCTCGACCTTGCCAAGCCTCCGCACGAGACGCGCGTCGTCGTCGCCATGTCCGGCGGCGTCGATTCCTCCGTCGTGGCCGGGCTGCTGAAGCGCCAGGGCTACGACGTCGTCGGCATCACCCTGCAGCTCTACGATCACGGCGCGGCGACGCACCGCAAGGGGGCCTGCTGCGCCGGCCAGGACATCCACGACGCCCGGCGCGTCGCCGAGCGCATCGGCATCCCGCACTACGTCCTCGACTACGAGGACCGCTTCCGCGACGCGGTGATCGACCGGTTCGCCGAGAGCTACCTCGCCGGCGAGACGCCGATCCCCTGCGTCGAGTGCAACCGCTCGATCAAGTTCCGCGACCTGCTCGCCACCGCGCGCGACCTCGACGCCGACTGCCTCGCCACCGGCCATTACGTCGCGAGCCGGGCGCTGCCGGGGGAGGGCGGTCGTCGCGCGCTCTATCGCGCCCTCGATCCGGCGCGCGACCAGAGCTACTTCCTCTACGCCACCACGCAGAGTCAGCTCGACTTCCTGCGCTTCCCCCTCGGCGAGCTGCCGAAGGACGAGACCCGGCGGCTGGCGCGCGAGCTCGAGCTCGTCGTCTCCGAGAAGCCCGACAGCCAGGACATCTGCTTCGTGCCGCAGGGCCGCTACGCCGACGTGATCGCGCGGCTCCGCCCCGATGCCGCGCGCCCCGGCGAGATCGTCGACCTCGACGGCCACGCCCTCGGGCGTCACGAGGGCATCATCCACTACACCGTCGGGCAGCGGCGGGGCCTGCGCCTGGCCTCGCCCGAGCCGCTCTACGTGGTCCGGCTGGAGCCCGACACCGCCCGCGTTGTGGTGGGCCCGCGGGCGGCGCTGGCGACGCACCGCATCCGGCTGACGGACGTGAACTGGCTCGGGGCTCCAGGCCCGGTCTCCGACATGGCCGTCGCTGTGCGGGTGCGCTCGACCCGCGAGCCCCGCCCCGCGCGGCTCGACTACGACCCCGCGACCGACACCGCCGAGGTCGTCCTGGCCGTCCCCGAGGATGGGGTCTCGCCGGGGCAGGCCTGCGCGATCTACGCGGACGAGGCCCCGCGCGCGCAGGTCCTTGGCGGCGGTACGATCCGGCGGGTGGCCGCCGCCTCGGCGGACGCCGCGAAAGCCGCCTGATACAAGAGCTGCCTGATAAGAGCCGCCCGATCCGCCGCGGCCCGAACCGATCATCCCCTCGAAAATCACGAGAGAACCTGAATGCTGAGCGAGCCGGAGGCCGGGCCGAGCACCGCCCTGATGCGCAAGGCCTATGCCCGCTGGGCGCCGGTCTACGACGTGGTCTACGACAAGCTCACCGAGCCGGCGGCCCGCGCCGCGGTGGCCGCCGCCGCCGAGAGCGGCCCGCGGATCCTCGAGGCCGGCGTCGGCACCGGCTTGTCGCTCGGCTACTACCCGCGCACCAGCTTCGTCTGCGGCGTCGACCTCTCCGAGGACATGCTGAAGCGGGCACGCCGTAAGGTACAGCGCCGCGGCCTCGCCCACGTGAAGGGCCTGCAGGTGATGGATGTTTGCCGCCTCGGCTACGCCGACGCCTCCTTCGACGCGGTGGTGGCGCAGTTCCTGATCACCCTCGTGCCCGACCCGGAAGCGGCTTTGTCCGAGTTCCTGCGGGTGGTCCGGCCCGGTGGCGGCATCGTGCTCGCCAACCATTTCGGGCAGACCGAGGGGCCGGTGGCCAAGGTCGAGGAGATCGTCGCGCCGCTCTGCACCAAGATCGGCTGGTCTTCGGACTTCAAGTCGACGCGGATCGAGGCCTGGGCCCGGCGCAACGGCGTCGAGTTCATCGGCGTCGCGCCGACCTTCCCAGGCGGGTTCTTCAAGATCCTGCGGATGCGAAAGCCGGCGTGATCGCGGACGGCGCGACGCCGCCCGGTCCTCCGCCCTCAGCCCGGCGCCGGCTGTGGCGCTGGCTGCCGCTCGCCCTGCTAATCGCGCTCTCGATCGCGGTGCTGGTCTCGGGCGCGTCGCAGCTCCTGAGCCTAGACCGGCTGCTGGAGTCGCGGCAATGGCTGCGCGCCTTCGTCGAGGCCGACCGTCCGCGCGCATTGGTGCTCGCCTACCTGGTCTACGTCGCCGCCGTCGTCGTCTCGGTGCCGGCGACGCTGATCCTGACGATGGTTTGCGGCTTCCTGTTCGGCATCGTCGCCGGCGCCCTCGTCGCGGTCTGCGCCGCCACCACCGGCGCCGCGATCGTGTTCTCGATCGGCCGCGGGCCGGCCTCGGACCTGCTGCGGCGGGTGGCCGGGCCGCGGCTCGGTGCGCTGGCCGAGGGCTTCCGCGACGACGCCTTCGGCTACGTCGTGTTCCTTCGGCTGCTGCCGCTGTTCCCGTTCTGGATGACCAACCTCGCCCCGGCCGCCTTCGGCGTCGCGCTGCGCACCTTCGTGCTGGCGACCGCCTGCGGCCTGCTGCCGGGAGCCTTCGTCTACGCCGCCACCGGCGCCGGCATCGAGGACGTGGTCGCCGCGCATGCGGACGCGAAGGTGGCATGCCTCTCGGCCGGCGGCACCGATTGCGAGAACGCCTTGAGCTTCCGCGCCCTGGTCACGCCGCGCATGGTGGTCGGCCTCGGCGGCCTCGGATTGTTCGCGCTGCTCTCGATCGTCCTGCGCCGGCGCTTCGTCCGGCGCGGCGCGCAATGACCGGGAGACCCGCGCCGACCCTCGCGTTTGCGTACTGAAAACGCGCGCCGGCGCCGGTCCCGCTGGCGATGCCCCCTCGACGCTTCGCAGGCGCGCGCGCTACGAGGCTTGTCGATGCCGCCGTCCCGGCGGGGATGCGGGCGGCGTCGGGACGTTCGCGAAGGGGCACGGGGTCGCCGCGCTTTCCGGGGCCGGGACAGCAGTGGTCGCACGCTCTGACACGCAACCGACCGAGTCGCCGGCGATCGAGCCCGCGGCGCCAACAGCGGCACGGCCGCGATCGGCGCGCTGGCTCCGGCACCTCGGCCTGTCCGGCCGGCTCTTCCTCGTCACCGTCGCCTTCGTCGCCACGATCGAGGTCCTGATCTTCGTGCCGGCGGTGGCGAACTACCGCCTGTCCTGGCTGTCCGACCGGATCAGCGCGGCGCAGGTCGCCGCCCTCGTCCTCGACGCCAGCGAGGGGCACCCGGTGCCCGACGAACTCGCCCGGCGCCTGCTCGCTGGCGTCGGCGCCCGCGCGATCGCGGTCCGCGACGGCGACACCCGCCAGCTCCTGTCGATCGACCCGGTGCCGGAGCGGGTCTCGGACACGGTCGACCTGCGCAAGCAGACGATCCTGTGCGCCATCCGCGGCGCCTGGCGGACGCTCACCGAACCGGTCGACGACCCGATCCGCGTCGTCGGCCAAGGCTGGGAGGGCTTCGACCTCGTGGAGATCCTCCTCGACGACGCGCCGCTGAAGCAGGCGGTGGTCGACTTCGCGATCCGGCTGGCGGTGTCCTCGCTCATCATCGCGACGGCGGCCGCCGGCCTCGTCTTCTTCGTGCTGCAGACCCTGATCGTGCGGCCGGTGCGGCGGCTGGCGCGCAACATCACCGCCTTCGCCGACGACCCGGAGGGCGCCGACCGGGTCATCGCGCCCACGAGCCGCAGCGACGAGATCGGGCTCGCCGAAACCGCGCTGGCGCGGATGCAGCGGACGCTGGCCGACCAGCTCCGCCAGAAGCGGCGGCTCGCCGAGCTCGGGCTCTCGGTCGCCAAGATCAACCACGAGCTGCGCAACCTGCTCACCGGGGCGCAGCTCCTCGGCGACCGCCTGGAGGACATCTCCGACCCGACGGTGCAGCGGGTCGCGCCGCGCCTCGTGGCGACCCTGGGCCGGGCGATCCGCTTCTGCGAGGCGACGCTCGCCTACGGGCGGGCCGCCGAGCGCACGCCGCGGAGCCGCGAATTCGCGCTGGCTCCGGTGATGGCCGAACTCGCCGACCTTGCGGCGCTCTCCGCCCACGGCCGGGTGCGGGTCGTCACCGAGGTCGCCCCCGATCTGACCGTGTTCGCCGATTCGGAGCAGATCGCGCGGGCGGTGGGAAACCTGGTGCGCAACGCCGTCCAGGCCCACGACTTCACAGAGGCCGACATGGCCGCGCCCGAGGTGCGCATCGCGGCCGGACGCGAAAGCGCGGACGCGGTGACGATCCTGGTGAGCGACAACGGGCCGGGCCTGCCGGCGCGGGCCAAGGAGCACCTGTTCGAGGCGTTCCAGGGCTCGATGCGCTCGGGCGGGACCGGGCTCGGCCTCGCCATCGCCTCCGAGCTGGTGCGCCTGAACGGCGGGACGCTGTCGCTCGATCCCGGAACGGAAGGCACCCGGTTCCGGATCGTCCTGCCCGACGCCGCCGCGGCCTAAGCCCTACTCGGCGGCTTCCATCATCGGCGCGGCGACCGTGATGCCGATGTCGCGCAGGAGCGCGGCGTCGGAATCGGTCTCGTTGTTGGCGGTGGTCAGCAGGCGCTCGCCGTAGAAGATCGAGTTGGCGCCGGCGAGGAAGCACAGGATCTGCGCCTCGCGGGTCAGCCCCTTGCGGCCGGCGCTGAGGCGGACCCGCGCCTTCGGCATCACGATCCGCGCCGTCGCGCACATGCGCACGAGGTCGAGCGGGTCGACCGGCGGGCGGTCCTCCAGCGGCGTCCCCTCGACGGCGACCAGCGCGTTGATCGGCACGCTCTCGGGATGCGGCGCGTGGTTGGCCAGCACCTGAAGCATCGCGGCCCGGTCGGTCACGCCCTCGCCCATCCCGACGATGCCGCCGCAGCACAGGCCGATGCCGGCCTCGCGGACGTTCTCCAAGGTCTGGAGGCGGTCGGCGTAGGTCCGGGTCGAGATGATGTCCTCGTAGAAGTCCGGGCCGGTGTCGAGGTTGTGGTTGTAGGAGGTGAGCCCCGCCTCGGCGAGGCGCCCGGCCTGCGACGGCGTCAGCATGCCCAGGGTCACGCAGGCCTCCATGCCCATGCCCCGCACGCCGCGGACCATAGCGAGCACCGCGTCGAATTCCGGCCCGTCCTTCGGCTGGCGCCACGCCGCGCCCATGCAGAACCGGTGCGCACCGGCGGCCTTCGCCTCGGCGGCCTCGCGCAGCACCGCGTCCACCGGCATCAGGCGCTCCTTGGCCATGCCGGTGCCCTTGTGGTGGGCCGATTGCGGGCAGTAGGCGCAATCCTCCGGGCAGCCCCCGGTCTTGATCGAGAGGAGCGAGGCCCGCTGGATGTCGGCCGGATCATTGTGGGCGCGATGCACGGAAGCCGCCCGGAACACGAGGTCGAGCAGCGGCAGGTCGTGGATCGCGCGGATCTCCTCGACCGTCCAATCGTGGCGGATGGCAGGGGCGGCGGGGGCGGAGGTCGTCAGCATCATGCGCCCATGAGGCGAATCCGCGGACGAAAATCAAGCCGTCAGGCTCGGGCGGAAGCCCCACGCAGGCGCGACAGGCCGTGCCAGGCCGGCGCGATCACGAAACTCGTCAGCGGAATGAGCAGGCTGCCGACGACGAGGCCGACGACGCCGGAGCCGGCGGCCGTGACGAGCCATTCGACGAAGCCCGACAGGGCGGGCGGCAGCGCGCTGGCGACGGCGCTGGAGGCCGCGTGCAGGGCGTGGGCGACCTGCGGCAGGCCGTAGGTCTCGAGCCCGTGGACCAGGATGCCGCCGCCGACCCAGATCATCGCCGCGGTGCCGACGATCGCCAGCAGCGCGAGGAAGGGCGGCATTCCCTTGACGATGCCCCGCCCGAGGGCGCGGACGAAACTTCCGAACGCGGATCTCGACGTGCTCGCGGCCATCGCCATGCCGGCGTCGTCCGCCTTCACGATCAGCGCCACCGCGCCGTAGACGAAGGCGGTGATGCCGACGGCCACCAGCGCCAGCACGGCAGCCTTGGTGACGACGCCGCCCTCGGGGAGCGCGGCCAGCGTGATCGCCATGATCTCGGCCGACAGGATGAAGTCGGTCTTGATCGCGCTCGAGACCTTGCGGTCCTCCATCGCCCGGCCGTCGCCGCCGGCGTCGGGCTGGGCGTCGTGCGCGTGGCCGGCATGGGGGACCAGCGCCTCGTAGACCTTCTCGGTCCCCTCGTAGCAGAGGTAGGCGCCGCCGAGCATGAGCAGCGGGGTGATCGCCCAGGGCGCGAAGGCGCCGAGCGCCAGGGCGGCCGGCGTCAGGAACAGCAGCTTGTTGCGCAGCGAGCCGACCGCGATCTTGGCGACGATCGGCAACTCGCGCTCGGCGGCGAAGCCGACGACGTAGCGCGGCGTCACCGCCGCGTCGTCGATCACCACGCCGGCGGCCTTCACCCCGGCCTTGGCCGCCTGGCCGGCGACGTCGTCGAGGGAGGCCGCGGCCACCTTGGCGATCCCGGCGACGTCGTCGAGGAGGGCGATCAGACCGATGCTCACGTGAAGGCGTCCTCCGAAAGGTCGAGCCTTCTGTGCAGAGGACGTTCACGAAGTCGATAGCGGATCGTCACCGACCGCGGCGTCAGCACCGGAAGAGAAGAGCGTCAGTTCGTCGGCTCGCCGGCCGAGACCTTCGCGGTCCAGTCGTCGAAGGCGATCACCGGCTGGCGCTGCTCGCCGAGGCGATCGATGCGCACCACCATCTCGTCCCCGGCCTTGAGGTAGCGCGGCGGCTTCATGCCGAGTCCGACGCCCGGCGGGGTGCCGGTCGTGATCACGTCGCCGGGCTCCAGCATCATGAAGTGCGAGACGTAGGCGACGAGCTGCGGCACATCGAAGATCATCGTCGCGGTGGAGCCGGTCTGCATGCGCTGCCCGCTCACGTCGAGGCTCATCGCGAGATTGCCGAGGTCGGGCACCTCGTCGAGCGTCACCAGCCACGGCCCGAGCGGCCCGAAGGTCGGGCAGCCCTTGCCCTTCGTCCAGGTCGGGCCGCGCTCCATCTGCCATTCGCGTTCGGAGACGTCGTTGCAGATGCAGACGCCGGCCACGTAGTTCAGCGCCTCGTTGGCGTGGACGTAGGAGGCGCGGGAGCCGATCACGACGGCGAGCTCGACCTCCCAATCGGTCTTGGCCGAGCCCTTGGGGATGATCACCGTGTCGCTGGCGCCGACGATGCAGGACGGCGCCTTGTTGAACACGATCGGCTCGGACGGGATCGGCGAGCCGGTCTCGGCGGCGTGGTCGGCGAAGTTGAGGCCGATCGCCACGAAGTTGCGGGTGCCGCCGACGCAGGGGCCGAGCCGGGTGGATTCCGGCAGCAGGGGCAGCGTCTCAGGGTCGATCAGGCGGAGCCGGTCGAGGGATTCGGGCGAGAGGCCCGGCCCGGCGATGTCGCGCAGGACGCCGGACAGGTCGCGCAGTCCGCCGCCGCCGTCGATCAGACCCGGCTTCTCGTCGCCGGTCGCACCGTGCCGAACCAGTTTCATCGTCCGTCCACTCCCAGCGTTCCGCAACCTCGTGCGCAGGAAGGTGGGTGTCGGGGCAGCCGGGTCAAGCGTGACGAGGCCGGCGCCCCCGTCGTCGGCGATGGCGCCCTGGAATATCCGGCGGGAGCCATCCGGGACAAAGGGTGCACCGGAAGCAGGTGCCGGCATGTGGCAGAAAGCGCACATGGATCGCCCAAAGACGCCCGGCGGCGCAAAGGGTAAATAGTCCTGTACGCTACCGCAGATCGTTTACATATGAACGAAGATTGGTGGAAACCTTCGTTTCAACCGATCTACAAATCTAAAAATATTGAAACTAGTATTTCTATCAATTTATACTGATAAAATTTAGCGACCGTCGGGCGTTGTGTCTCCTGCCGAATATTGGCACAGATTTAACCGAGGCGACGGCCCGAATGGGCGGCACCGAACGAGTGCACCGCCGGATCGTATGGGGAGACGACCATGGCAAAGACATTGCGCGCATTCGCGACGGCCGGCGTTTCGGCGGCCGCGTTGATGATCGGCACGGCGGGCGCCCAGGCCGGCGCCTTCGGATTGCGCGAGCAGAGCGCCATCGCGGTCGGCATGGCCGATGCCGGCGCGGCCTCCGGCGGCGGCGGCGTGTCCTCGATGTTCTGGAACCCCGCCGTGGTGACGATGCGTCCCGGCTGGGTCACCGAGCAGAACCTCACGTATGTCGGCCTGTCCGGCAAGATTACGCCGACGACCCCGACCAATCCGGGCTTCATCGGCCTCGGCGGATCGGGCGAGATCGGGCAGGGCGCCGTGCTGCCCTCGAGCGCCACCGCCTACCAGCTCAACGACCGCCTCTGGATCGGCATCCAGACCGGCGCGCCGTTCGGCCTCGTGACGAAGCCGCAGCAGACCTGGGCCGGCGAGGTCTACGGCCGCTCCAACCGGATCTTCTCGCTCGCCTTCAACCCGGTCGTCGGCTTCAAGGTCAACGATTGGCTGTCGGTCGCCGCCGGCCCGAACATCGAGTATTTCCGCCTGACCCTGCGGCAGGCGCTGCCGATCCCGGGCCTGTCCCCGACGGCGTATCCGAGCAGCTTCCTCAAGGGCGATTCCTGGGGCGTGGGCTTCACCGCCGGCGTGCTGGTGACGCCCTGGGCCGGCACCGCCATCGGCGTGGGCTATCGCTCCTCGGTGCATCACGACATCGAAGGGTCCATCGGCGTGCCGCTGGTGGCGCTGGCGCCGCTCGCCGGCCAGGTCCGCTCGAACCTCAACACCCCCGAAAAACTCAGCGTCGGCCTGACGCAGTCGCTGGCTCCGAACTTCCGGATGAACCTCGGCTTCGAGTGGGACAACTGGTCGAGGCTCGGCACCGTCGGCATCGTGTCCGAGGCCCGCAACGTGCCGGTCAGCTTCCTGCCGCTCAACTACAAGGACGGCTACACCTATTCGATCGGCGGCGAATACGACTGGTCGCCGGCCCTGACCGTGCGCGCGGGTGTGTCCTACGAGCAGTCGCCGATCGACTTCTCGAACCGTTCGGTGCGGCTGCCCGACGGGGACCGCGTCAACCTCGCCGTCGGCGGCAGCTACCGCTGGAGCGACAAGCTCCTGCTGACGCTGGCCTACTCGCACCTGTTCGTGGAGCGCAGCCGAATCCTCGCCGGACCGGGCCGCGACTACAACACCGGCAACATCGTCTTCGCCGGTCTCGTAGACGGCAGCGCGGACATCGTCTCAGTGGGCTTCCGCTACACCTTCGACGCCCCGGCGGCCCCCGCGCCCGTCCCGCTCGTCCGCAAGTACTGAGGCCCGAACGACCGGTCCGGGGCGGAGCCGTCCCGGACCTACGCAGGAACCGGCCAAGGCGGCGATTAGGCCGTCGTCAGGCTTTCATGCGCACGTAGGTGCCGGGCGCCGGCGCCAGCGAGGGCAGGGCGTCGCCGCCCGGCTTGCGCGCGGGCACCCGCTCGGGGGCCTGGGCCTCCAGCCACTGGAACCAGTACGGCCACCACGAGCCCTTGGTCTCGGTGGCCGCGGAGATCCAGTCCTCCAGGCGCCCTTCCGCCTTGCCGCCGGTCCAGTAGCCGTATTTCAGCTTGGCTGGCGGGTTGACCACGCCGGCGATGTGGCCGGAACCGGCCAGCACGTAGTCGACCGGGCCGCCGAACTTCGACGAGCCCTCGAACACCGAGATCGCCGGCGCGATGTGGTCCTCGCGGGTGGCGAGGTTGAACACCGGCACCGTGACCTTCTTCAGGTCGAGGCGGATATTGCCTAGCACCATCTTCCCCTGCGCGAGGTTGTTTTCGAGGTAGCAGTTGCGCAGGTAGAAGGCGTGGTTCGCCGCCGGCATCCGGGTGGCGTCGGCGTTCCAGTACAGCAGGTCGAAGGCGCTCGGCGCCTTGCCCTTCACGTAGTTGTTGACGACGTAGGACCAGATCAGGTCGTTCGGGCGCAGCATGTTGAAGGCGTTGGCCATCTTGGCGCCGTCGAGGTAGCCGCGCTCGGCCATCTGTGTCTCGATCTGCCGGATCTGGTCCTCGTCGGCGAAGACCTTCAGGTCGCCGGCATGGGTGAAGTCGACCTGCGTCGTGAGGAAGGTGGCGCTCTTGATCCGCGTGTTGCCGGTGGCCGCCTGCATGGCGAGCGTCACCGCGAGCAGGGTGCCGCCGACGCAGTAGCCGGCCGCCGCCACCTCGGTCTCGCCGGTGGAAACGCCGATCGCGTCGATCGCCGCCTCGATGCCCTCGCGCATGTATGACTCGAAGTCCTTGTCGCGGTGACGCTCGTCCGGGTTCACCCAGGAGATCACGAAGACGGTCAGCCCCTGGTCGACCATCCAGCCGATCAGGCTTTTGGCCGGGTTGAGGTCGAGGATGTAGAACTTGTTGATCCACGGCGGCACGATCAGGAACGGGCGCTTCAGCACCGTCTCCGTGCGCGGCGCGTACTGGATCAGCTCCATCAGGTCGTTGCGGAACACCACCTCGCCCGGCGTCACCGCCACGTCGACGCCGAACTTGAAGGCGTCGCGGTCGGTCTGGCGAACCCGTAACTCGCCCGACCCGGCCTGGATGTCCTCCTGCAGCATCTTCATGCCGCGCACCAAGTTGGCGCCGTTCTCCTGCAGAGTGTGCCGGATCAGCTCCGGATTGGTCATCACGAAGTTCGAGGGCGAGAGCGCGCCGGCGAGCTGGCGCAGGTAGAACTGCGCCTTGTGCCGGGTGTGGTCGTCGATGCCCTCGGCCTCGTTCACCAGGCCCTCGGCCCAGCGCGTGGTGATCAGGTAGCCCTGCTTGATGAAGTCGAAATACGGGTTCGACGACCATTCCGCGTCCGAGAACCGTGCATCCTTCGGCTCGGGCTGCGCCACCGGCGGCGCCTCGCGGCCCTGGAGTCGGAACCAAGTCGAGCCCCACAGGGCGACGAAGGCCTCGCTGAGCTTGGTCTGCGCCTCCAGCGTCCGCTTCGGGTCGGAGAGCCAGGTCTCGGCGACGGTGCCCAGCGTCCGCACGAGGTCGCTGGCTTCCTGGGGCGGCTTGGGCTGGACCGGCAACCCGTCCTCGGGGGCGACGTAGCGCGCGGCGGCGCGGCCGAGCTCCTCCATGAACTGGCCCGCGTTGCGCGACAGGGCCTCGAAATCGGGCATCGCGGGCGTCGTCGGCTGCGTCGTCACGCGTGATCCACTCCCAGCTTCCCTCCGCGCCGTCGGCGCGGCGGACCCGAGCGCCCGCCCTGGGGCGGTTCGAGCCTCGTTTCCGACAAATTAACGCGCCAACCCCTGATTTGCCCAGCGCGGCAGGCGCGAACGGCGATATATCTGCGGTATGAACTCAACGTCCGACAAGGTTCCGAACCCGGTTACGACGTCCCCGGGCAGGCCGTCGCATCCGGCCGGCTCTGCGGGGCGCGCTGGTGCAGTCCGCCGGCTGCTCGGCGCGCTCGCGCTGTGTGCTGCGGCGGCGACCGGCGCCTGCTCCTCCGATCTCTCGCCGATCAAGACGCTCGCGGTCGAGGCCGGCTACGGCCCGAAGCCGGTCGCGGCACCGGACTTCGTCGCGAACTCGCGCTCGAAGGCAGACCCCGAATTCATGCCGGTGGGCGTGTCGGCCCCGGTCCGTCCCGTGCGGGCGAAGTCGGCCGAGAGCCAGAAGGCGCTGGAGGCCGAGCTCGAGGGCGCCCGCGGCCGCAACGAATCGAAGGGCCGGGCGGCCGAGAGCGCCGGCAAGGCGACGAAGCCCGCGAGCGCGCCGGCGCAGCCGGCACAATAAGTCAGCGATTCGGGGTCGGCGGCGGCCCGCTTCGATGGTAGAGAGGCCGACCGCCACCCGTCGGGGCCGCCCGTGCCGCCCCGCGGGATCCGCGCCGATGGACAGATGGCCATGACCGATTTTCACCGCATCAAGCGCCTGCCGCCTTACGTGTTCGAGCAGGTCAATCGGATCAAGGCCGCCGCCCGCGCCAACGGCGCCGACATCATCGACCTCGGGATGGGCAACCCCGACCTCGACGCCCCCAAGCACGTCATCGCCAAGCTGTGCGAGACGGCCGGGCGTCCGCGCACGGACCGGTACTCGGCCTCGAAGGGCATCGCGGGCCTCCGCCGCGCCCAGGCCGGCTACTACCAGCGCCGCTTCGGCGTGAGCCTGAACCCGGACACCCAGGTCGTCGCGACGCTGGGCTCGAAGGAGGGCTTCGCCAACATGGCGCAGGCGATCACCGCGCCCGGCGACGTGGTGCTGGTGCCCAACCCGAGCTACCCGATCCACGCCTTCGGCTTCCTGATGGCGGGCGGCGTGATCCGCTCCGTCCCGGCCGAGCCGACGCCCGCGTTCTTCCCGGCCCTGGAGCGCGCCATGGCGCACTCGATCCCGAAGCCCGTGGCGCTGGTGGTCTGCTATCCGTCGAACCCCACGGCCTACGTCGCGACGCTGGATTTCTACCGCGACCTCGTCGCCTTCGCGAAGCGCCACGAGATCATCCTGCTGTCGGACCTCGCCTACGCCGAGGTCTACTTCGACGGCGAGCCGCCGCCCTCGGTGCTGCAGGTGCCGGGCGCGATCGACGTGACGGTGGAGTTCACCTCCCTGTCCAAGACCTATTCCATGGCCGGCTGGCGCATGGGCTTCGCGGTCGGCAACGAGCGCCTGCTGGCGGCGCTCAGCCGCGTGAAGTCCTACCTCGACTACGGCGCCTTCACGCCGATCCAGGTGGCCGCCACCGCCGCCCTCAACGGCCCGGACGACTGCATCCACGAGATGCGGGCGATCTACAGGAAGCGCCGCGACGCGCTGGTCGAGTCCTTCGGCAAGGCCGGCTGGAAGATCCCGGCGCCCGCCGCCTCGATGTTCGCCTGGGTGCCGATCCCGGAGAAGTTCAAGGAGATGGGCAGCCTGGAGTTCTCGAAGCTGCTGCTGGAGAAGTCCGACGTGGCGGTGGCGCCGGGCATCGGCTTCGGCGAGTTCGGCGACGACTACGTCCGCATCGCGCTGGTCGAGAACGAGCAGCGCATCCGGCAGGCCGCGCGCAACGTCCGCCGCTTCCTCGAGACCGCGGACAAGACGCTACACAACGTCGTGCCCCTGGCCAAGAGCGCCTGATCGCCCGAAGCGTCCGTTCGCCCGAGGGCGGTTGTTGCGGCGGGGCGACACGCCCGGCCAAAGCACGGCGCGCGGGCCCGAGACGGTTGTCAGCCGCAGCCCGGGTGCGCAGGGTCTCCGGCAATGATCCGTTCCCGCGTCACCGAGGCCCGCATGCGTCGCCTGTCCCTGCCCGCCGCCCTACTGCTGGCGGCAGCCGCCTCGGCCTGCGCGCCGAACCCGATCGTCGCCCGCGATCCGATCCCGGCGCCCGGGCCCGACGCGGCCTTCGCCTGCGACTCGCGCCCGCTGGTGCTCAACGCCTTCGAGACCACCTGCAAGCCGATCGCTCGGCAACCCGTGGTCGTGCTGCGCTCGAAGGGCTGACCGGCGACGGTCCCGGCCGGATTTCCCGGGACGAAGGCGCGGCCCACGCGTCGCGCCGACGGACATGTCGGTCCGCATCGGGCATGGTGCCCCGACGATTGAAGCCGGCCCCCAGCGACGGAGTACGCGAATGAACCCCTTCCTTCGACACGGCCTCGCTGCCGGCCTCGTCACCAGTCTCTTCGCGATCGTCGGCACAGGCGCCGCGCAGGCCCAGTCCGGGGCCTACGTGTTCCAGGGGCCGGACGGCCCGACGGTGTTGCAGGTCGACGTGGCCAACCGTCCGATCGTCCCGCCCCAGCGCCCGGACCTCGCGGTCCCGGCGATCGCCGTGCCGCAGGTGATGAACGGCGGCGGCTTCGGCATCACCGGCTTCAACTACTACGACAGCGGCCTGATGGAGGGCCGCGCCGACTCCCGCGCCAAGCGCCGCTACGTCCTGGCGCCGGCCTGGATCCCGGGCTACGGCGGACACTGACGGCGGGCGCCGGCGGCGCGTCGATCGCTTGCGCGCCGCAGGGCCGGATCAGTCCTTCGACGGGTCGTGGCCCCAGTTCATCAGCGACAGCGACCAGGCGGATTCGGGATCGTTGCGCGACTTGCCCCCTTGCGCGAGGTGGCGTCGGACGTAGCCCACGACCTTCTGCATGTGGGCGTAGTCGTCGTCGGTGAGCTCGGCCTTCTTCTTGGCCTTGATCTCGAGGATGCGGCGGCCCTCCTTGTGCCCGGTCGCCTCGCCGCCTCCGTCCTTCTGCCCGACCGATTGGCTCGCCTCGGAGTCGAGGTGCTTCCTCAGGGCGGCAGGCGTCATGTTCACCGCCGCGTCGAAATCCTTCCCCGTCTGCTCGTGGTCGTGCTTCGCCTCGTCCTTCTTCGTGTCGTGCTTGGTGTCATCCTTCTTCGCGTGATCTTGGGCCTTCGTCATCGTTCGGCGCTCCGGTCGGGCTGGAAAATCCCCGACCAACGCGCGAGCCGCCCGCGGTTTCACGCCCTCCGGCGCGCCCGGGCGTCGCAAGGCGGGGCGAGAGGCCGTTTACAGGGCCGGCCTGCCCCGGTATCACCCGACACGACCCCTTCAGAGCCCACAACACAAGCGACACACCCTCGAAATGCGCGCCGAGATCGAGCAAGCCTCGGATGCCGCCAAGCAGTCGATCGGACTGCTGAGGAGGCATCTTTGACTGGGATACCGTCGATAAACGCCTCGCGGAGCTGAACGCAGCCTCCGAGAACCCGGAGCTGTGGAACGACGCCGACGCCGCCCAGAAGGTGATGCGCGAGCGCCAGCAGCTCGACGAAGCCGTGGCCGCGATCCGCAAGCTCGAGCAGGACCTCGACGACGGGGCGATGCTGATCGAGCTCGGCGAAGCCGAGGGCGACGACGCCTCCATCCGCGAGGGCGAGGCCACGATCCTCGGCGTCGAGAAGCAGGCGGCCGGCCGGCAGGTCGAGACGCTGCTGTCCGGCGAGGCCGACGGCTTCGACACCTATCTCGAGGTCCATGCCGGCGCCGGCGGCACCGAGAGCCAGGACTGGGCCAACATGCTCCAGCGCATGTACGGCCGCTGGGCCGAGCGCAGGAAGTACAAGGTCGACATCGTCGAGTGGTCGGACGGCGAAGAGGCCGGGATCAAGGGTGCCACGCTCCTGATCAAGGGCCACAACGCCTACGGCTGGCTCAAGACCGAATCCGGCGTGCATCGCCTGGTCCGGATCTCGCCCTACGATTCGAGCGCGCGGCGGCACACCAGCTTCGCCTCGGTCTGGGTCTATCCGGTCATCGACGACCGGATCGAGATCGAGATCAAGGAATCCGACTGCCGGATCGACACCTACCGTTCTTCGGGCGCGGGCGGCCAGCACGTCAACACCACCGATTCGGCGGTGCGCATCACCCACAACCCGACCGGGATCGTGGTGGCGTGCCAGCAGGAGCGGTCGCAGCACAAGAACCGGGCCACCGCCTGGAACATGCTGCGCGCCCGCATGTACGAGGCCGAGCTGAAGAAGCGCGAGGAGAAGGCCAACGCCGAGGCCGCCTCCAAGACCGACATCGGCTGGGGCCACCAGATCCGCTCCTACGTGCTGCAGCCCTACCAGCTCGTGAAGGACCTGCGCACCGGCACGCAGTCGACCGACCCGGACGAAGTGCTCGACGGCGACATCGACCCGTTCATCGAAGCCTCGCTGGCGCAGCGGCTGTACGGCGCGACCGAGAAGGTCGAGGACATCGACTGAGGCGTAGGCGCCTTCCCTCCTCCTCTCCGGGGAGGAGGCGTACTACGGCTCGCCCTCCGCCAGTTCCCGCCCCGCTTCCAGGAACCCCTGCGGGTCCACCGGCTCGCCGTCGATCCGCGTCTCGTAATGCAGGTGCGCGCCGGTGGAGCGGCCGGTCGAGCCGACGCGGCCGACGAGGTCGCCGGCGCGGAGCCATTGCCCGGGGCGCACGTCGAAGCGCGCTAGGTGCGCGAAGCGCGTGACGACGCCGTGGCCGTGATCGATCTCCACCATGTTGCCGTAGCCGCCGGCCGGCTCCGCCGAGACAACGCGGCCTCGGGCGGTTGCGAAGGCCGGCTCGCCCAGCTCGGCCTTGAGGTCGAGGCCGGTATGCAGCGCGAGGCCGCGGGTAAACGGGTCGAGCCGCGGCCCGAAGCTGCTGGCGAGGCCGCGGTCGCGACGGAGCGGGCGGTCGAGGGGCAACCGGGCGGCGAGGCGCCGCAGGGCCTGCGCGTCACCGAGCGTGCGGGCGGTGACCGCGACGGCCGCGGCGAAGGGGCTCGGATCGATCGGAACCAGCGGTCCGCCGAGCCCGGACTCCAACGGACGCTGCAGGTCGAGCCCGGTGCGCCCGAGGACGCGGCGCAGGCGCCAGAGCTCGCCCGCCGCCCGTTCGGTGATCCGATCGAGCCCGATCACCTGCGCCGCCGCGAGGCCGTCGAGCCGCCCGGCAAGCGCCGCCAGGCGCAAGTCCACGTCGCGCGCGCTGCGGCGTTCCGGCCGGGCCGTATCGAGCCCGCGCAATCCCAGGTCTGGCTCGGGCGCGGGAGCTCGGCCGGGGAGGGCGCCGGTCGTCGTCGGATCGATCGCGCCGGGCGCGGTCGTCCGCACCAGACCGGTGAGCACGGCCTGGCGGCGCTCCAGGTCGGCCTGCCGCGCGGCGACTTCGTCGAGGCGCGCGGCGACGGCGTCTTGCGCCTCCGCGCGGGCCGAGCCGCCACGGTCGAGCTCGGCTTGGAGCGCGGCGAGGCGGGCCTCGTAGGCCACCTGCATCGCGCCCTGCCGGGCGACGAACCCGGCCAGCAGGTCGTCGTGGAACAACAGCAGCCCGCTCGCCGCCGCGGCCCAGAGGGTGGCGACGACGAGGGAGGCGGCGAGAAGCCGGTTCCTGCGAGGAGGAACGATGGCGCGGAGATTCATCGAGGCGGGCCGGGTTCCAAGACCGCCATCGAGCGCCGACAGGGTTAAGAAACCGGAAAATCCCTCATGACTTCCGCAAGATGCGGCCTCCCGGAGATGCGGTGCGCGATCAGCTCAGTGCGCGCGCGGCTTCCAGCACCTCCGCGGCATGGCCCGGCACCTTCACCTTGGGCCAGATCCGCGCGATGCGGCCCTCGCGGTCGAGCAGCATCGTCGTGCGCTCGACGCCCATGTACTTGCGGCCGTACATGCTCTTCTCGACCCAGACGCCATAGGCCTCCAGCATCGCCTTGCTCTCGTCGGAGACGAGCGGGAAGGCGAGGTCGTACTTGGCCGCGAACTTGTCGTGGCTCTTCACCGGGTCGGGCGAGACGCCGATCACGACCGTGTCGGCGGCGGTGAAGTCGGCCAGCGATGCGTTGAACGCTTGCGCTTCCAAGGTGCAGCCGCTCGTGTCGTCCTTCGGATAGAAGTAGAGCACGATCTTGTGACCGGCCTGTTCGGCCAACGCGAGCGTCTTCCCGCCGGAGCCGGGAAGGGTGAAGTCGGGAGCGTGCTCGCCTTGCGCGAGGGGCATCGTGCCATCCTTTCGGCCGATTGATGGTTGCTTGGTGCGGAGCCGGCAAGCCCGACGCCCGCACTTCGGGCGCGAGCGTCCGGTCCCCTTTCGGAAACGCTTCGCTTAAGGGTCGCGTCCTAGAATGAGCGCATGGTCCGACCCCGCGAACGCGCCGATGCAAGGTCTTCATGCCTGAGGAAGCGGCCCGGCTCGAGGATACGCCCGGCGCAGGGCGCCCGCGCAAGGCGGTTCGTCGCTGGACGCGGCGCTGCCTGTGGACGGCCGCCGCCCTGGTCGTCGTGCTCGGCCTCGGTCTCGGCGGGGGCGTCATGCGCCTCGCCTACGGACCGCTGCAGATCGACGGCCTGTCGGCGCGGGTCTCGGCTGCGCTGGCCGACCGGATCGGGCCGGGCTGGCGCATCGACCTGCGCGACAGCACCCTCGAGATCGATGCCGAGAACGCGCTGGCGTTGCGCGTCAGCGGGCTCGACATCCGCAACCCGCAAGGGGCGCTGGTCGTGCGCGCGCCGCTCGCCCTCGTCAGCATCGACCCCTGGAGCCTGCTGAGGCTCTCGCCGTCGCCGCGCTCGATCGAGTTCCGCGACGTGCAGATGACCGCGCTCGTCCACCGCGACGGCTCGATCGCGTTCGCGGCCTCCGAGCCGTCCCATCCCGGCGACGCCTCGCCGCACACGCCGCCGAGCGTGGACGCGGCCCGCGGCGTGGTCTCGCCGCTCTCGGCCGCCACCGCCTCGATCTTCGGCGTCGTGCTCGATTCCGCCGGCGTCGTCGGCGCCCTCGATCGCGCGCGCATCACCAACGCCCGCCTGACGCTGATCGACGACGACGCCCGCGAGCGCGCGGTATTCGAGCACGTCAACGGCCTGTTCGGCCGCGACCCGAAGCAGGACGCGCGGCTGTTCGAGCTGCGCATCGACGGACCGCACGGGCAATGGCGCTTCGGCGGCACGCTGCGCGAGGCCGGCGGCACCCGGCGCACCGGAATCATCACCCTCGACGACCTGCCGGCCACCGACCTGCTGCTGCTGTCGGGCCAATCCAAGCTGCCGTTCACCACCGACCTGAAGCTCTCGGCCCGGGCCGACATCGCCCTCGACGGCGGCCGCATCGAGGCGATGAAGGCGACGCTGCGCACCAGCGACGGGACCTTCCTCGTCGAGGAGAAGGACTTCAACCCGGTCACCATCGAGAGCCTGAACGCCGCCTTCAGCTGGGACGAGGCCGCCCGGGTGATGACGCTCGACGGGCTCGACTACCTCGGCGCCGGCAACGCCGTGAACCTCACCGGCACCTGGGCCGAGGCCAAGGCTGGCGAGGACTTCGCCTGGACCGCCACCCTGTCGAGCCGGAATGCGACCCTGCGCGGCGCTGCGGCCAAGGACAAGCCGGTGACGATCTCGGCGATGGACGGGCATCTCACCGGCCGGGCCGGCGGCATCGCCATCGACAGCTTCGCCATGACCGGCGCCGGCATCCACGGCAACATGAGCGGCACGCTCGGCACCACCGCCGACGACGACGGCCTCACCCTCCACGTCACCGCCAGCGACAGCGAGGCCCGCACGGCGCTCCGGCTCTGGCCGGAGAACATCGCGCCGGGCGCGCGCAACTACCTCGTCGACGAGCTGCGCGCCGGCCGCATCGACGCCGTCGACATCACCGTCGACATGTCGGGCGCCGAGCTCGCCGCGGCGACGCGCGGCGACCCGATGCCGGACAACGCGGTGCACATCGACTTCCGCGTCTCGGACGCGACGCTCGAGGTCTCGGCCGACGCGCCACCGCTGACCCGGGGCACCGTCGCCGGCACGATCACCGGGCGCACCACCCGGATCCGGAACGTCACCGCCGACATCCGCATGGCCGACGGGCGCGCCCTGAACATTTCCGAGGGCGCCTTCGTCATCCCGGAGATCGCGCCCGACAAGGTCGTGGCCGACATCGGCCTGCGCCTGTCGGGAGGCGCCGACGCGCTGGCCGCCCTGCTCCAGACCAAGATGTTCAAGGCGCTCTCGGGCGTCGAGCTCGACCCGGCGACGGTGAAGGGCCAGGCCGACCTGCGGATCGGCTTCCCGCTCGACCTCAAGCACATCCCCGACCTGCCGGACCTCCCGGTCGCCGTCACCGGCACGCTCAGCGACCTGACCGTCGACAAGGTCGTCGGCAAGGACAAGCTCGAATCCGGCCGCTTCGCCGTGAGCTACGATCCGCGCGGCTTCACCCTGAAGGGCGACGCGAAGCTGTCGGGGGCGCCGGTCTCGATCGACATGCACCAGGCCAAAACCGGCGGCGCCGGCGAGGTGCTGGTCAACCTGACCGCCGACGACGCCCTGCGGGCGCGCAAGGGCCTGCCGACGGCGCCGCAACTCTCCGGGCCGATCGCGGTCAAGGCCACGATCCCCCTGGTCAAGGCCGGGGCGACGAGGCCGCCAATCCGCGTCGAGGCGGATCTCGCCCGCGCCGGCATCGACGGGCTGGTGCCGGGCCTGACCAAGGCGGCGGGCAAGGCCGGGCGCCTGACCTTCGCGCTCGTCGACACCGGCCCAGGGATGGACCTGCGCGACATCGTGCTCGATGCCGGCGTGGCCTCGGCACGCGGCAGCGCCTCGCTCGGCAGCGAGGGCGGCCTGGAGCGGGCGGACCTGACCAACCTGAAGCTTTCGCCCGGCGACGACATGCGGGTCTCGCTGGAGCGCAGCGGCAACGGCTACCGGGTCGCGGT
Organism: Methylobacterium sp. WL8; assembly: GCF_008040045.1. Taxonomy (NCBI): domain Bacteria; kingdom Pseudomonadati; phylum Pseudomonadota; class Alphaproteobacteria; order Hyphomicrobiales; family Methylobacteriaceae; genus Methylobacterium; species Methylobacterium sp. WL8. The sequence goes on from NZ_VRVF01000011.1 coordinate 55,207, forward strand.
GAAGGGCGCGGTGGCCGACGCGCGGCCGTTCCTGAAGATGATGACCGCGCCCGAGGGCAAGGGCCAGCGCGACGCCAGCCCGAAGGACATCGAGGCGGAGATCCAGCTCGGCATCCTCACCGGCTTCAACGACGAGGCGCTGACCAACGCCAACGTCAGGCTGACCCTGCGCGGCAAGGACGTACGCTCGGCCGCGATGAGCGGCAAGTTCCGCTCGGCCCCGTTCGTGGCCAGCGTGACCAAGGGCGAACGCGGCGCGCCGACGCTGGCGATCGAATCCGGCGACGCCGGCGCGACGCTGCGCTTCGTCGATGTCTACCGGCGGATGTACGGCGGCCGGCTCAACCTCGGCATCGTGCTCAGCGACGGCCCGCAGGCCGGCGTCGTGCAGATCCGCGAGTTCTCCCTGCGCAACGAGCCGGCCCTGTCGAGCATCATGGCCCAGGGGCCGGAGACGGTGGAGACCGTGGACGCCCGCGGGCGCAAGCGCACGGTGGCGGGGCAGGGCAGCGCGGTGGCCTTCGACCGGATGCGGGCGAACTTCGTCCGCACCGGCTCGCGCGTCGACTTCTCCGACGCGGCGATCTCGAACGCAGCGATGGGCTTCACCCTGTCGGGCTTCCTCGACACCGCCCGCGAACGCACCGACATCAACGGCACCTTCGTGCCGCTCTACGGCCTGAACAACATCGTCTCGCAGGTTCCGGTGATCGGCCCATTGCTCGGCGGTGGCCACAACGAGGGCCTGTTCGCGGTCAACTTCCGGGTCTCGGGCAAGCTCAACGCGCCGGACGTGAGCGTGAACCCGCTCTCGGCCGTGGCACCGGGCTTCTTGCGAAAGCTGTTCAGCGCGGGCGGCGGCTCGAACTTCGCCGACGGCGTGCCCCCGGCGGTGCAGGGCGGCGACCGCTGAGGGGCCGGATCGCGCGCGGCAAATCGCCGGTAGGTCGATCGGCCGGGCGGACTACTCCGCGGCCGGCACCCGCATCGCGTCGCAGCCGGCATCCGACGCGTAGGCGTTGACGATCGCGTCGAGGAGGCCCGGAAAGCGCGCCTCGACCTCGGCGAACCGGGCTTCGTTCCGCATCTCGACGCCATGCCGCGCGCTGCGGATCAGGCCGGCCTCGCGCAGCACCTTGAAGTGGGTCGAGAGCGACGACTTCGGGATCACCCGGTCGCCGAGGGTGGCCAAAGCCGAGCAGGCGTCGACGCAGCCCGCCCGCATGATCTGCGCGAAGATCGCCGCGCGGTTCGGATCGGACAGCGCGTGGAGGATCGCGTCCGGGCGGACGTCCTCGATCGCGGGGTGGAACAGAGATCTCATCTTTTCCGCATGTGGGGGCTTGAACCGAACTCCGTTAGTTCTGAATTACCGAACTATGGGACTAAGGCGGCCATCCTGGAGCCGACCCATGCCAAAGGGGTTAGCATACATGTCCAAGCTCGCGGGCAAAGTCGCCGTCGTCACTGGCGCATCGAAGGGCATCGGCGCCGCCATCGCCAAGGGGCTGGCTAAGGAGGGCGCGGCGGTGGTGGTCAACTACGCGTCGAGCAAGGCCGGCGCGGACGCGGTGGTCGCGGCGATCACCGCGTCGGGCGGCAAGGCGGTCGCGGTCCAGGGCGACGTCTCGCAGGCGGCGCAGGCGCAGGCCCTCGTCGAGGCGGCGGTGACGCAGTTCGGCCGGCTCGACGTGCTGGTCAACAATTCCGGCCTGTACGAGTTCGCGGCGATCGAGGCGATCACCGAGGCGCATTACCACAAGCTGTTCGACGTCAACGTGCTCGGCGTGCTGCTGGCGAGCCAGGCGGCCGCCAAGCACCTCGGCGAGGGCGGCAGCATCGTCAACATCTCGTCGGCGATCACGGACGTCAACACGCCGACCGCTGCGGTCTACGCCGGCACAAAAGGCGCGGTGAACGCGATTTCCGGCGTGCTCGCCAACGAGCTCGCGCCGCGCAAGATCCGGGTCAACGTCGTCAGCCCGGGCTACGTGGTGACCGAAGGCACGCACGCGGCCGGCATCGCCGGCTCGGAGATGGAGGCCGGCTTCGTGGCGCAGACGCCGCTCGGCCGCGCCGGCCGGCCGGACGACATCGCCGACGTCGTCGCGTTCCTGGCCTCCGACGAGGCCCGCTGGCTCACCGGCGAGGTCATCACCGCCAGCGGCGGCATCCACTGACGCACGGTCGCCGCGGATCGACCAGGCCGAGACCCGTTCCGGGCCTCGCTCGGTCAAGGGCGCTCACGCCACGCGCAGCAGCACGTGGCGCTTCTTGCCGAAGGAGAGCTTGAGCACGCCGTTCTTGGCGAAGTCGGCGGTGCGCAACACGGCGCGCTCGTCGGTGAGCACCACGTCGTCGATGCGCAGGCCCCCGCTCTTGATCTGGCGGCGGGCCTCGCTCGTGGACGGCACCAGCTTGGCGTATTCCGGGCCGAAGGCGCTTAACACGCCCAGACCCGCGTCGACGAGGTCGCGCGAGACGGTGACGCTCGGCAAATCCTCGGCCAGCGTCCCCTCGACGAAGGTCTTCCGCGCGGTCTCGGCGGCGGCGTCCGCCGCCTCGCGGCCGTGCATCAGCGCCGTCGCCTCGGTGGCGAGCCGCACCTTGGCCTCGTTGATCCCGGCCCCCCCCTTCGCGGCGAGCTCGGCGATCTCGGGCAGCGGCAGGAAGGTGAACAGCTTGAGGAAGCGCTCGACGTCGGCGTCCTCGGTGTTCCGCCAGAACTGCCAGTAATCGTAAGGTATCAGCATCTCCGCATCGAGCCAGACCGCGCCGGCGGCGGTCTTGCCCATCTTGGCGCCGGACGCGGTGGTGAGCAGCGGGCAGGTCAGTCCGGTGAGGCCGGGCACGCCCATGCGGCGGCCGAGGTCGATCCCGTTGACGATGTTGCCCCACTGGTCGGACCCGCCCATCTGCATCGTGCAGCCGTGGCGGCGGTTCAGCTCGACGAAGTCGTAGGACTGGAGGATCATGTAGTTGAACTCCAGAAACGAGAGTTCCTGGTCGCGCTCCAGGCGCATCCGCACGCTGTCCATCGACATCATGCGGTTGACCGAGAAGTGGCGCCCGACGTCGCGCAGCATCTCGATGTAGTTCAGCTTGGTCAGCCAATCGGCGTTGTCGACCATGATCGCGCCGGTGGACGAGCCGTCGAAGGCGAGGAAGCGGGCGAAGGTCTTCTGGATGCCGGCCTTGTTCGCCTCGATCTGCTCCAGGCTCAATATCTTTCGCGATTCGTCGCGCCCCGAGGGATCGCCGACGCGGGTGGTGCCACCGCCCATCAGCGCGATCGGCCGGCCGCCGGTCTTCTGCAGCCAGTGCAGCATCATGATCGACAGCAGGTGGCCGATATGGAGCGAGGCCGCTGTGCAGTCGTAGCCGACGTAGCAGGTCAGGCGCCCCTCGGCCGCCGCCGCGTCGACGCCGGCGAAATCCGAGCATTGGTGCACGTAGCCGCGCTCGGCGAGGACCTTGAGGAACTCGGACTTGGGCGCGAAGGGCTTGGGCGCGAGGGGCTCGGCGGCGGTCATGGGAATGCAGGCTTCTCGGTTCGAGGCGGGACGCCGGGCGGCGGCACGGGATGCGATCCCGCTCGGCTGGCGCGTCCGCTCGCAAAAGGGCATGAGGCGGCTTGGGTGTCACTCGCACAACCCCCGTCGCGTCGGCGGCGCCACCGGAGGCGCCCACGGGGACCGGGGGTTTTGCGAGCCGCACTCATAGCAGGGCGACCGGCGAAAGGCACGGGGGCAGGTCATGACCATGATGCGCGCGATCGGCCTGATGAGCGGGACCTCCCTCGACGGCGTGGACGTCGCCCTGATCGAGACCGACGGCGAGGCCGTCCACGTGGTGCGGGGCCACAACAACTACCTCGAGCCCCTCGGCCCCACCGGCTACCGCGGCTATTCCGAGGACGAGAAGGGGCTGCTGCGCGCCGCCACCAAGGATGCCGAGGGCGTGGTCGCGCCGGGCGACCGGCCCGGCCGCCTGCCCGAAGCGGAGGCCTTCGTCACCGAGGCGCATGCACAGGCGGTGGAGCAGTTCCTCGCCGAGAACGGGCTCTCGGCCGGCGAGATCGACGTGATCGGCTTCCACGGCCAGACGGTGATCCATCGGCCCGACCAGCGCATCACGATCCAGGTCGGCGACGGCCAGGCGCTGGCCGACCGGCTGCGCATCCCCGTGGTCTCGGACATGCGCCGCGCCGACATCGAGGCGGGCGGGCAGGGGGCGCCGCTCGTGCCGGTGTTCCACCAGGCGCTCGCCGCCGCCTCCGGCTTCGAGGGGGCGTTCGGCATCCTCAACATCGGCGGCGTCGCCAACGCGACGCTGATCGATTCGAAGGGCGGCGTGATCGCCTTCGACACCGGGCCGGGCAACTCGCTGATCGACGAGTGGATGCAGGAGCGCGAGGGCAAGAACCTCGACGACGGCGGCCGCACCGCCGCGCGCGGCCGCGCCGACGAGCCGCTGCTGGCCTGGCTGCTGACGCACCCGTTCTTCTTCCGGCGGCCGCCGAAGTCGCTCGACCGCAACTGGTTCTCGCACAAGCTCGCAGGCCAGCTCTCGACCGAGGACGGTGCGGCGACGCTCACCGCCTTCACCGCCCGCGCGGTCGCCCGGGCGCTGGACCACGCACCGGAGATCCCGGCCCGCTGGATCGTCGCCGGCGGCGGGGCCCGAAACGGCGAGCTGGTGCGGCTGCTGAACTATCACCTGCGCGCCGAGATCACGATGGCGGACGCGATCGGCTGGTCCTCGGCCTTCCTCGAGGCCCAGGCCTTCGCGCACCTGGCCGTGCGCTCGCTCAAGGGCCTGCCGATCACGTTCCCCTCGACCACCGGCGTGCGCGAGCCGATGACCGGCGGCGTGCTGGCCCGTCCGCGGGATTCGTCCGGGTCTTGAGCCTCGGCCATGCCCTTCGACGGATCGTCGAGGAATACCCCGAGGCCCACCTCGACCCGCCGGCCGGGCACCCGCTCGCAGCTGTGATCCGGAGAAGCGCGCCCGACGAGATGCGGCGCGCGCTCGAACCGATCGGCGGCGGCTATTGCGTGAAGGGCAGCCCCGGCCGCGGCACGCATTGGGCGGCGGTGCCCTGGCTCGCGGTGTTCGATCCCGCGATCACCACCAGCGCGACGCGGGGCTACTACCTCGTCTACCTGTTCCCGGCGCATCGGCAGCAGGTCTATTTCTGCCTCGTGCAGGGCACCGTCGCAGCGATCCGTGAGCATGGGCCGGATGCGGAAGGCTTCTTGCGCCGGAGCGGCGACGCGCTGCGGGCGCGGATGTCGGATTTTGCCGACCGGCTGCCGCTGTCCGCGATCGATCTCGGCAGGGAAGGCCCGCTGCCCGAGGGCTACGCGGCGGCCCACATCCTCGGCCTCGCCTACGATCTCGATGCGCTGGGCGACGAGCGTCGGCTAAGGCGCGACCTTGCGGTCGGGATCGAGGCCTATCGGGCGTTGAAGGCGCGGGGCGGGCTCGTGTTCGACTGACCGTGCAGCGCACTTCTCCCGCCCCAGCAAAGGGGGAGGGAAGCGCGCCCGATTTGTGCCCCCGGCGCCCGCGCGCTAGAGCACGCGCACGATGTCCCACAACACGTTCGGCCACCTGTTCCGCGTCACCACCTTCGGCGAGAGCCACGGGGTCGCCCTCGGCTGCGTCGTCGACGGGTGTCCGCCCGGGCTCGCGCTCGAGGCCGAGGAGATCCAGGCCGAGCTCGACCGGCGCAAGCCCGGCCAGTCGCGCTTCACCACCCAGCGCCGCGAGCCGGACCAAGTGCGGATCCTGTCCGGCGTCTTCGCCGACGACCGCACGGGCGGGCGCCAGCTCACCACCGGCACGCCGATCGCGCTGACGATCGAGAACACCGACCAGCGCTCGAAGGACTATTCCGAAATCCGCGACAGCTACCGCCCGGGTCACGCCGACTACGCCTACGACGCCAAGTACGGGTTTCGCGACTATCGCGGCGGTGGGCGCTCGTCGGCGCGGGAGACCGCGGCGCGGGTGGCGGCCGGCGCCATCGCCCGCAAGGTGATTCCCGGCGTGACGATCCGCGCGGCGTTGGTGCAGATGGGCCCGCACGCGATCGAGCGGTCGCGCTGGGACTGGGACGAGACCGGCAACAACCCGTTCTTCTGCCCCGACGCCGAGACCGCTAAATTTTACGAAACCTACCTCGACGCGATCCGAAAGGACGGCTCGTCGATCGGCGCCGTGATCGAGGTGGTGGCCGAGGGCGTCGCGCCGGGCCTCGGCGCGCCGATCTACGGCAAGCTCGATGCGGATCTCGCCGCCGCGATGATGTCGATCAATGCGGTCAAGGGCGTCGAGATCGGCGACGGCTTCGCCTCGGCGGCGCTTCGCGGCGAGGACAACGCCGACGAGATGCGCGCCAGCAACGACGGGCGCCCGGCCTTCCTGGCCAACCATGCCGGCGGCGTGCTCGGCGGCATCTCGACCGGCCAGCCGATCGTGGTGCGGTTCGCGGTGAAGCCGACCTCGTCGATCCTCACGCCCCGGCGCACCGTCACGAGCGACAACCGCGACGTCGACCTGATCACGAAGGGCCGCCACGACCCCTGCGTCGGCATCCGCGCCGTGCCCGTCGCCGAGGCGATGATGGCGTGCGTGCTCGCCGATCACCATCTCCGCCATCGGGGGCAAGTCGGCTCCTGACCGCGGCGCCCGACGCCTGACCGTCCCCGGACGCAAAGCTCATTCGAGTACCGAACCGTGCCTCACAGCTCCGTCACCTCCGCCATCGAAGCCTTCGCCCGCGGCGAGATCGTCGTCGTCACCGACGACGACGACCGCGAGAACGAGGGCGACCTCGTCGTCGCCGCGATCCATTGCACGCCGGAGAAGATGGCGTTCATCGTCCGCAACACCTGCGGCATCGTCTGCGCGCCGGTGACGACCTCGGAGGCGCGACGCCTCAACCTCGCGCCGATGGTCGCCTCGAACGACGCGCCGCTCGGCACCGCCTTCACCGTCACGGTGGACGTGAAGCACGGGCTCACCACCGGCATCTCGGCCGAGCAGCGCTGCAACACCGTGCGGGCGCTGGCCAACGGCAACATGGGCGCCGACGACTTCGTCCGCCCCGGCCACGTCTTCCCGCTGATCGCGCGGGACGGCGGCGTGCTGATGCGCTCCGGGCATACGGAGGCCGCGGTCGACCTGTGCAAGCTCGCCGACCTGCCCCCCGTCGGCGTCATCTGCGAACTCGCCAACGACGACGGCACGGTGATGAAGGGGCCGCAGATCACGGCCTTCGCCGAGGCGCACAATCTCGCCCGGGTGTCGGTGGCCGACCTGATCGCCTACCGCCAGGCGCGCGACCGGCTGGTCGAGCGGGTCGGGCACTTCCCGGTCCAGACCGAATTTGGGCCGATGACCGGCTACGCCTACACGACGCCGTTCGAGGCGATCCAGCAATTCGCCTTCGTCCACGGCGAGATCGGCGACGGCCGTGACGTGCTGGTCCGGCTGCACCGCTCGGACGTCGTCGCCGACGTTATCGAGGGCGGCCGCCAGATCGAGACGGTGATGCGCCGCTTCGCGAAAGAAGGACGCGGCATCCTCGTCTACCTGCGCGACGGCACCGCCGGCGTGCCGCTCAACCGCGTCGCCGACGAGGGCACCGAGGCGCAGCGCGTGCGCCAGTGGCGCGAGGTGGGCCTGGGCGCCCAGATCCTGCGCGACCTCGGCGTGGTCTCGTTCCGCAACCTCTCGACCTCGTCGCGGGCCTATGTCGGCCTGTCCGGCTTCGGCATCGAGATGCTCGGCGACGAGCCGCTGGAAGGCTAACGGGCTTTTGTCCGGCTACGCCCGCACGAACCGGCCGTAGCGCAACGCCAGCGCCGGCAGGATCGCGAGGTTCAGCACCGTCGAGGTGACGAGCCCGCCCAGGATGACGATCGCCATCGGTCCCTCGATCTCGCGCCCCGGCTCGCCGGCGCCGAGCGCCAGGGGCAGCAGACCGAGGCCGGTGACCAGCGATGTCATCAGGATCGGCACCAGCCGGTCCCCCGCCCCCTCCGAGGCGGTCGCGGCGTCCCAGCTGCGGCCCTCGCGGGCGACCATATGCTCGTAATGGGCGATCAGCATGATCGCGTTGCGCAGCGAGATCCCGAACAGCGTCACGAAGCCGACGATCGAGCCGAGCGAGATCACCGCCCCGGTCGCCGCAACCGCGAGCACGCCGCCGACGAAGGCGAAGGGCAGGTTGACCAGCACCAGGAGGAGGTTACGCACCGAGCCGGTGACCACCGCGAGCAGCAGCACGATGCCGAGGCCGGCCAGCGCCGAATAGGTCAGCAGGTCGGCGCGCGCCCGCGCCTGCGTCTCGGCGGCGCCCTCGAACGCAACGTAGACGCCCGGCGGCAGGGCGACCTCCTTGGCGACCTTGCGCTTGGCCGCCTCGACGAAGGAGGCCACGTCGCGCCCCGTCACGTTGGCGGTCACCGCCTGCACCCGCTGCGCGCCCGCGTGCTGGACCTGGTAGCGTCCCGCGGTCTCGTACACGTCGGCGACCTGGGCCAGTCGGATGTAGCTGCCGCTCGGGGTCCGCAGCGGCAGGTCGCCGAGGCGGGTGAGGTGCGCCCGTGTCGCCCGGTCGAGGATGACGATGACGTTGAAGACGGCGTTGCCCTCGTAGGCTTGGCCGACCACGTCGCCCTGGTAGGCGGTGCGGACGATCTCCAACACCTCGATCGCGTCGAGGCCCCAGTGGCGCAGGTCGTTCCGGCGTAGGGACACGGTGATCTGCGGCAGGCCGGCGGGCGATTGCTGCTGCACGTCGGCCGCGCCCCGCACCTCGGCGAGCTCGCGGGCGACGTCGCGGGCCGCCGCCTCGATCCGGTCGAGGTCGGCGCCGAACACGTTGATCACCACCGGCGCGGTGTAGCCCGAGACCGTCTCCTCGATGCGTTCGGTCAGGAAGGTCTTGAGCGAGAACGCGGCGCCGGGCGTGCCCGCCATCAGCGCGCGGATGCCGGCCTCGCTCCGCCCCTGCGCCGCGCCGTCGAGGCCGGGCTCGAGGTCGATGTGGATCTCGCTGTAATGTGTGCCGGCCGTGTCCTGCCCGGCCTCGGCCCGGCCGACCTGCTGCGCCACGGCCCGCACCCCCGGCACCGCCTTGAGGCCGGCGGTGATGCGGGTGCCGAGCCGCAGCGATTCCTGCAGCGAGGTGCCAGGGGCGGCCGCCATGTGCAGGATCAGGTGGCCCTCCTTGAGGTCGGGCAGGAAGGTGCCGCCGAAATAGGGCAGGGCGGCAGCCCCCCCGAGGGTCAGCAGCAGGGCGGCCGTCGCAGCCCAGCCGAAGCGCCGCTCGACGCCGCCGAGCACCCGGACGTAGGCGGCGCGCGAGGCCCGCATCACCGGCGGGTCGCGCGCCGGCAGATCCCTGCGGGCGACGAGCGCCATGGCGAGCGCCGGCGTGACGGTGAGCGCCACCGCGAGCGAGGCCACCACGGCCAGGATGTAGGCGAGCGCCAGCGGGCCGAACAGGCGCCCGGCGACGCCGGTGAGCGCCAGCACCGGCAAAAACACCAGAAGCACCGCGAAGGTGGCGTAGGCCACCGCGCTTCGCACCTCCAGGATCGCGTCGCGCACCACCCGCGCGACCGGCAGCGGCGCGAGCAGACGCCGGTTCTCGCGCAGGCGCCGCACGGCGTTCTCGATGCCGATCACCGCGTCGTCCACCACCTCGCCGATGGCGATGGCGAGCCCCCCCAGCGTCATCGTGTTGAGGCTCTCGCCCATCGCCCCGAGCACCAGCACGGCGGCGAGCAGCGAGAGCGGGATCGCGACCGCGCTGATCACCGCGGTGCGCCAGTCGAACAGGAACACGAACAGCACCACGACGACCAGGATGCCGCCGAGCGCCAGCGCCTGCAGCACGTTGCCGTTGGCCTGGGCGATGAAGTTCGCCGGGCGGAACAGGTCGCCGCGCAGCACGATGCCGTCGCGCTCCAGCCCAGGGCGAAGCTCGTCGAGCGCCGCGTCGACGCGGCGCGTCGCCTCCAAGGTGTTGGCGCCGATCTGCGCGCCGACCATCAGGAGGATGCCGGGGCGGCCGTCGACCAGGGCCGCGCTGATCGGCGGCTCGGGGGCGGCGACCACGGTGGCGACGTCGCCGAGCACCACGCTGGCGCCGCCCTCGTTGACGAGCACCGTGCGGGCGATCTCGTCCGGCGTCAGCGACTGGCCTTCCGTCTGCAGGGCGATGCGCTGGTTGGCCGTGTCGACGAAGCCGGCGCCGCGCACACCCGTCGCCTTGCGCGCGGCGACCAGCACGTCGTTCAGGCCGAGGCGGAAGCGGATCAGGTCGTGCGGCCGCACCTCGACCTGGAACGCGCGCACAGCGCCGCCGTAGACCGAAACCTGCGCGATGCCGGGCACCGCGAGCAGCCGCAGGCGCACCCGCCAGTCGGCGATGGTGCGCAGGTCGAGGGCGGACCGCTTCTCCGAGGTCAGCCCGACGAGGACGACGGTGCTGGTCGAGGAGGTGAGCGCGGTCATCGCCGGCGGCAGCACGCCCTGCGGCAAGCGCCCGGCAAGGCTCGCCAGCCGCTCGGTAACGAGCTGGCGCACCCGGTAGATGCTGCTGCCCGCCGTGAAGGTGGCGGTGATGACCGACAGGCCCTGGATCGAGCTCGACCGCAAAGTGGCGAGGCCGGGAAGCCCGTTGACCGCGACCTCGACGGTCTGCGTCACCAAGACCTCGACCTGTTCCGGGTTGAGCCCCGGCGCCTCGGTCTGGATCACCACCGAGGGCGGCGCGAATTCGGGGAAGACGTCGTACTTGGCCTGGCCGAGGCTGGCGGTACCGTAGACCAGGAGCGCCAGGGCCAAGGCCACGACGATTCCGGGGAAGCGGATCGCGAAAGCGACCAGGGCGGCCTGCGGACCGACGGGATCGGAGGCGGGGGCGTCGGTGTCGGGCGGCATCGGCTCAGTCGTCGTTAGCGCCGCCGGAGGCCTGCGCCTGGGCCTTCATCTCCTCCGAGAGAAGGGCCTGCGCCCCGCGCAGCACGATCTCGGTCTCGTTCGTGAGGTCGGCGACGACGAAGCCGTCGCCGGAGAGCGCCGGGTCGGCGCCGAGCGCGTGGCGGGCGAACCCGGCCTCGCCGACCGCGCGGTAGAACCAAGCCCCACCCTGCCAGTGCACCACCGCCTCCTCCGGCACCAGCACGCCGACGGCAGCCCGCGACGCGGTGATGAAGGCCAGCGTGCTCATGCCTGGCAGGAGCCCGCTGTCGCCGGACACGGTGTAGAACGCGCTCAAGCCCTGGATGCGCTGGTCGGTGCGGGTCGCGGCCGAGACGAAACGCAGGGGCACGCGCTCGCTCTGCGGGGGCACCTCGGCGAAGGCCGCGCCGGGCGGGCCCTTCAGTGCCTCCCCCGGCGGCAACGTCACCTGAACCAGGAAGTCGGCGCGCTCGATCAGTCGGGTCACGAGGCCAGAGCGCTCGACGATGCCGCGGCCGATCACCGGGCCCCATTCCTGCTGCGCGGTGGCACTCAGCGTCCGCACCTGCGACTGCGCGGCGGCGAGCGCCGCCTGGTCGGTCTGGAACGTGCCCTCGGTGGTCTCGATCTGCACCTGCGTGGCGTAGGCCCCGAGCGACTTGGCGCGCTGGAACGCGGCGCGCGAGACCTCGACCCGCGCCTGCGCCGTCTGCAGCTGCGCCGTCGCGGTGGCATAAGAGTTCGTCAGCTCGGTCACCCGCGCGAGGTCGAGGACGCTGCCGTAGGCCTGGATCTCGATCGGATGCGATTCGGATGGGCGCCGGGCGGTCTCGAGCCCGATGCGGGCGCGCTCCTCCGGCGTCAGCACCACGACGACGCGCCCGCCCTCGATCGCGGTGCGCTGGGCCGCCGGAAGGTGCGGCGGCCGCGGCGCGACGGGCGCGCGCTGCGCCTCGACGCCGACGATCCGCGAGGCCGCCCGCCGGATCTCGTCGCCGGCCAGGAGGGCCGCGACGCCCAAGGCCGCCAGCCCGATCGCCCCACCCCAGATCCAACCGGAGGTCCGCCGCTGCCGCACCCGATCCATCCCCCCGAACACGCGGCTATCCTGCCGCCTCACCTTGAGGATGGCATTACCACACGATCCCGGTTTCGATTGCCGAATTGTCCCGAATTTCGCGCGATGTTTCTGCCGCTCTCCCTCAACGCCCCATCAGGGCGTCGACATGCGCGGAGACCGAGCGGCCGAGGCCGTCGAGGCTGTAGCCGCCCTCCAGCATCGAGACGAGGCGGCCGCCGGCATGGCGGTCGGCGACCTCCATCAGCTTGCGCGTGGCCCAGCCGAAGTCGGCTTCGGTCAGGCGGAGGTTGGCCAGCGGGTCGAGGTGGTGGGCGTCGAAGCCCGCCGACAGGATGATCACGTCGGGGGCGAAAGCCTCGACGCGTGCGAGGATGCCGGCCTCGAAAGCCTCGCGGAAGATCGCCCCATCGTCGCCCGGGCGCAGGGGCACGTTGACGATGGTATCCTTCGCGCCGCGCTCGGAGGCGGCGCCGGTGCCGGGAAACAGCGGCATCTGGTGGGTCGAGGCGTACATCACGTCGGCGTCGTCCCAGAAGATGTCCTGCGAGCCGTTGCCGTGGTGCACGTCCCAGTCGACCAGCGCGACGCGGCTCGCACCCTTGGCGCGCGCATGGCGCGCGGCGATGGCGGCGTGGTTGAACAGGCAGAAGCCCATCGCGCGGGTGCGCTCGGCGTGGTGGCCGGGCGGGCGCATGGCGACGAAGGCGTTGCTGCACTCGCGCCCCATCACCGCGTCGACCGCGAGGATGCCGCCGCCGACGGCGCGCAGCGTCGCCTCCAGGCTGCCCGGCGACATCAGCGTATCCGAATCGATCGCGACCATCCCCTCCTTCGGGGCGGCGGCGACGATGGCCTCGACGTACTCGGCCGGGTGGGCGAGCGTTGCGACCGAGGCCTCGGCCTGGGACGCCATGGTGCGCACGAGGCCGGCGAACCGCTCGTTCTCCAGCACGCGCTCGATCGCGCGGATGCGGTCGGGCCGCTCGGGATGTCCCTCGGGCACGGCGTGGTCGAGGGCCGCCGGGTGGCTCACGTACAGGGTCGTCACGATCATCCCTCCGGCTCGCGCACGCCGTCGCGCCGCGGACGCAGCTGTCGCAACCGGGCAACAGCCTTTGGCATTGTGCCCGCGGGCAACGCAGGAGGCTACGCCGAAGTGCCACCTGCGCCTATGCTCCGATCAGTTTCCGTCAACTCTGGTTCGAACGGCGGAGACGTGCTCGAGAGACGTCCGACATGCGCTTCGCCCCGATCATCGCGTGTGCCGTGCTGCTTTCGGGTTGCAACTTCAAGGCGGTGCCCGATCCGACCCTGTCGGCGCGGGACACCGCCTTCATGGCTTTGGTGCCGGACGCCGAGTTCGATCCGCACTTCGCCCGCTACCAAGTGACCGATCCGACGAAGGAGCGGCCCGGCACCATCGTGATCGAGACGATGGAGCGGCAGCTCTACCTCGTGCTGCCCGACGGCAAGGCGATGCGCTACGGCGTCACCGTGGGCGACGAAGCCTACGGCTGGAAGGGCACCGCCACGGTCGACCGCAAGGCGGAGTGGCCGGCTTGGAACCCGCCGGCCGAGATGGTCAAGCGCTGGCCGCACGTGCACCCGATGCAGGGCGGCCCCGGCAACCCCCTCGGCGCCCGCGCCCTCTACCTCTCCGACAAGGGGCGCGACACGCTCTACCGCATTCACGGCACCAACGAGCCGGAGAAGATCGGCCAGGCCGCCTCGTCCGGCTGCATCCGCATGCGCAACATCGACGTGGTCGACCTGTTCAACCGCGTACCGGTGGGTGCGACGGTGATCGTGCGCTGACGCGTGACCCTCGAGCAGTCTCCTCGCATCATTCCCGGGCTGCGAAGCTGCGAGCGGAATTCAGAACCGCTGACGCCAGCCAGATCCGACGCCGTCGGCGGTTCTGGATTCCGGGCTCGCCTGCGGCGCCCCGGAATGACGGAGCGAGCGGTCAGCGAATGGCGCTCCATCCACGCTCATAGAGAGCGGGCAGCCGTCGTCCGGTCTCGGTCGAAGCCGACATTCCGCCCGAAAAAAGCAAGATTCCCGAAACGCTCATTCGTGAGCACGCTTTAACCTGAACGCCGGTTCAGATTTGGCCGTTAACTTCTCAAGACGATCTGCCTCGTACAGTCCAATACATACGAGGACAGGCGGCGACCGAACAAAGGTCGCAGGAGAATTCGGTCATGATCAACGTTTCTCTTCAAGACTTCTGCAACCATGCCGTCGCCGAGGGCCGCATCACACCGGCCGACGTGAAGGCCCTGCTGCGCGACGTGCTGCCGGACGGGATCGCCCATCGCGACGAGGCCGACATACTGATCGCCCTGGAGCGGGCGGTGCCCGACGCGGACACGGCCTTCGCCGACGCGCTGGTCGCCCTGGTCGTCGATTTCGCGGTCTGGGGCGAGCGTCCCTCGGGCTACGTAGACCGCGCCGTCGCCGCCTGGCTCTCCGCGTCGCTCGCCGGCCATACCGGCCCGACGCCGGCCGGCGCGCGCATCGCCGTCGAGATCGTCCGCGAGGCGGAGGGCAGCGCCGAGGCGCTGATGGCGTTCGCGCTGGACGCCAACCGCTGGACCCGCGAGCCGGCCAAGGCCGACCGGCCGCGCTTCGCCCGCGCGGCGTGAACTTGCTGCGGGCGCTTACAGCCTGACCTTGCAGCTTGAACCGGAGCCAAAAACTTTTCACCGCCGGGGCCGCGCCCTCGGCCTCCGGCACAGCTTCCGTCGCCTCGTGATCTGCTTTAACGGGAACGTTCTGTCCGGCTCACGCCAAGCCGGCTCCTGAAGACGACCTGATTCGAGCGCGCCAAAAGATGTTCGACAAGATCCTGATCGCAAACCGGGGCGAGATCGCCTGCCGCGTCATCAAGACGGCGCGACGCATGGGCATCAAGACCGTGGCGGTCTACTCGGACGCCGACCGTGACGCGGTGCACGTTGCGATGGCCGACGAGGCCGTCCACATCGGCCCGGCGGCGGCGTCGCAGTCGTACCTCGTCATCGAGAAGATCATCGACGCCTGCAAGCAGACGGGCGCGCAGGCGGTGCATCCGGGCTACGGCTTCCTGTCTGAGCGCGAGGCCTTCGCCAACGCGCTCGCCGAAGCCAACATCGTCTTCATCGGGCCGAACCCCGGCGCCATCGCTGCGATGGGCGACAAGATCGAATCGAAGAAGGCGGCGGCGGCCGCCGACGTCTCGACGGTGCCGGGCTTCCTCGGCGTGATCGAGAGCCCCGAGCACGCGGTCGAGATCGCCGACGGCATCGGCTACCCGGTGATGATCAAGGCCTCGGCCGGCGGCGGCGGCAAGGGCATGCGCATCGCCTACGCCTCGGGCGAAGTCGCGGAGGGCTTCGCCCGCGCCAAGTCCGAGGCCGCGTCGTCCTTCGGCGACGACCGCGTGTTCATCGAGAAGTTCATCACCGACCCGCGCCACATCGAGATCCAGGTGATCGGCGACAAGCACGGCAACGTGGTCTACCTCGGCGAGCGCGAATGCTCGATCCAGCGCCGCAACCAGAAGGTCATCGAGGAGGCGCCGTCGCCGCTCCTCGACGAGGCCACCCGCCGGAAGATGGGCGAGCAGGCCGTCGCCCTGGCGAAGGCCGTAGCCTACGATTCCGCCGGTACCGTCGAGTTCGTCGCCGGCCAGGACAAGTCGTTCTACTTCCTCGAAATGAACACCCGCCTCCAGGTGGAGCATCCGGTCACCGAGATGATCACCGGCGTCGACCTGGTCGAGCTGATGATCCGGGTCGCCTACGGCGAGACGCTGCCGCTCACGCAGGACCAGGTGAAGCTCGACGGCTGGGCGGTGGAGAGCCGCGTCTACGCCGAGGACCCGACCCGCAACTTCCTGCCCTCGATCGGCCGGCTCACCACCTACCGGCCGCCGGAGGAGGGCGAGTTCGGCAACGGCAAGGTCCGCAACGACACCGGCGTGGAGGAGGGCGGCGAGATCGCGATCCACTACGATCCGATGATCGCCAAACTCGTGACCTGGGCGCCGACCCGTGCGGCAGCGATCGAGCTGCAGGCCGAGGCGCTCGACGCCTTTGCCATCGACGGCATCCGCCACAACATCCCGTTCCTCGCCGCCCTGATGGCGCATCCGCGCTGGCGCGAGGGCGCGCTGTCGACCGGCTTCATCGCCGAGGAATTCCCGGAGGGGTTCTCCGCGCCCGAGCCGAAGGGTGCGGTGGCCCAGCGGATGATGGCGGCGGCGGCCGCGATCGACCACAAGCTCAATGCGCGCAAGCGCGGCATCTCCGGCCAGATGCGCGACCCGGGCCTGCTGCATTTCGAGCGCGACCGCGTTGTGATGCTGGCGGGCGAAGCCTTCCCCGTCACCGTCGATCCGCACGAGGACGCGCTGGCGCAGAACTGCCTCGTCGTCACCGAGGCCGACGGCACCGCCCACGTGGTCGAGAGCGAGTGGCGCCCCGGCGAGCCGGTCTGGACCGGCACGATCGGCGCGCAGCGCGTCGCGATCCAGGTGCGTGGGCTGCTCAACGGCGTCGCGCTCCAGCACGCGGGCGCCGCGGCCGACGCCCGCGTCTACACCCGCCGCGAGGCGGAGCTCGCCGCGCTGATGCCGGTCAAGGAGGATGCCGGCTCGGGCAAGCAGGTGCTCTGCCCGATGCCCGGCCTCGTGAAGCAGATCCTGGTGAAGGAAGGCCAGGAAGTGAAGAACGGCGAGGCCATCGCCATCGTCGAGGCGATGAAGATGGAGAACGTGCTCCGCGCCGAGCGCGACGCCACCGTGGAGAAGATTCACGCCAAGGAGGGCGAGAGCCTCGCGGTCGACGCGGTGATCCTGGAATTCGCCTGATCGCCCCAGCATCCTGAGGCCGGCGCGGAATGAGCCTGATCCACAACGAGCAGACCAAACTGCTCGCCACCGGGCTCAACACCATCGCCGCGGCGTTCATCATCATCGGCGTCGTCACGCCGGTGACGGCTGTCAGCTTCGGTATCGCGAATGCTCCGAAACCGACCGGCGTCACCGTGTTCTTCGCGGCCGTCTGGCTTTGCACCGGTTTCGGCATACATTGGATCGCAAGACGCGTTCTACGGAGCCTCAAACCATGAACTCCGGCGAGATTTTCGTGATTTTCGTGATTCCGGCCACCATGCTGATGGTGGCCTACCTCGCGATGCGTGCCAACGAATGGGCTATCCGCCGCGACGACCAGAAATCCGGCAAGTAGCCAGTCGTCCATTTTCCGGTCGGGGGCCGGAATAGGAATGCCCCTCTACTTCGCCTACGGCGCGAACATGGACGCCGCCGCCATGGCCGCCCGCTGCCCGGCCTCGCGGCTGATCGGGCAGGGCCGGCTGCACCGCCACCGCTTCATCGTCATGCGCGAGGGCTACGCCTCGGTGGTGCGCGACGGGCGCCACACGGTCTGGGGCGTGCTGTGGGAGCTGGCGCTCGCCGACGTGCCGGCGCTCGACCGCTACGAGGGCGTCGCCGGCGGCCTCTACGTCAAGGCGGCGCAGCCTGTCGCGACCCCGGGCGGGGTCAAGCGCGTCTTGATCTATCTCGGCCGTTCCACCGCCTACGGCGTGCCGAAGCCGGGCTACCTCGAAGCGGTGCTTGCGGCGGGCGAGGCGGCGCAGCTGCCGCCAGCCTACCTGCGCGAGCTGCGCGGCTGGCGCCGCGGGCGTCCGACCGGGTTGTCCGGCCATGGATGAGAGCAGAAGCGTCGCCGTCGTGATCGTCGGCCGGGTGCAAGGCGTCGGCTATCGCGCCTGGACCCAGCGCGAGGCCGAGGCGCGCGGCCTGTCGGGGCACGTGCGCAACCGCGCGGACGGCGCGGTCGAGGCCACCTTCACCGGGGCGGCGGCCGCAGTCGACGCGATGGTGCAGGCCTGCCGGGCGGGGCCGCCGGGTGCGCATGTCGAGCGGGTCGAAACGCAGGCGGCGGAGCCGGAGCCCGATGTCGCCGGGTTCGCCATCCGACGCTGAGACGTCCGCGGATGGACCGAGCGCGCATGGACGGCCCGCTCTCGCGCGCCTCGACAGCGCGGGCCGGTCCAGGGTAGCCATCGCTTGGCCCTGCGGCAGGCGCGCCTGCCTGGCCGTCGGCGAAGCTCGAGCCGACGCTCCCCGGGACGATGACCGACCTGCCTTCCGCCTCGCTGCTCTCGGCCTACCTGCCTGCCGCCTTCTCGCCGATCGACCTCGGCGCGCTGATCTACTTCGTGCTGGCCTGGGTCGGGTACGGCCTCTCCGTCGGGCGCCTGCGCGGCCGGATGGTGTCGCTGAGCCAGATCATGAACGCGCAGCGCGAGGAGTGGGCGCGCCAGCTCATCGTCCGGGACAACCGCGTGGTCGACACCACGATCAACGCCTCGCTGCAGAACGGCACCGCCTTCTTCGCCTCGACCTCGCTGATCGCGCTCGGCGGCGTCCTGACCCTGTCGCGCTCCGGCGACGACGTGCTCAACCTGTTCGGCACGCTGCCCTTCGGCACGATCGCCACGCGCACGACCTGGGAGATCAAGGTCGCGGGCCTCGCCGTCGTGTTCGTGTATGCTTTCTTCAAGTTCGCCTGGGCCTACCGGCTGTTCAACTACAGCGCGATCCTGCTCGGCACGGTGCCGCCCAAGGGCTCGGGCGCGGGCGAGGCGGAGATGCTGCGCGCCGCGCGCCGGGTGGCGGCGATGAACACCGCGGCCGGCAGCCACTTCGCCCGCGGGCAGCGTGCGTTCTTCTTTGCGCTGGCCTATCTCGGCTGGTTCGTCAGCCCCTACTTCCTCGTCGCCTCCACGACGGGGGTCGTGCTCGTGATGTGGCGGCGCCAGTTCGTCTCCGAGATCCGCACGATCCTGCTCGCCGACGACGACCCGAAACGCCAAGGATCCCCGCCGTGAGCGACGACCGCACCGGAACCCGCAGCGAAGCCGCGATCGAGGAGACGATGCTGCGCCTCGTCGCCGAGCGCGGTCCCGGCAAGACGATCTGCCCGTCCGAGGTCGCCCGCGCGCTGGCCGGTCCGAACCCGGACCAGTGGAGCCCGCTGATGCAGCCGGTGCGGCGCATCGCCGTGCGCCTGACCAAGGCCGGCCGCCTCGCGATCCTGCGCAAGGGCAAGCCCGCCGACCCGGACGACTTCCGCGGCATCTACCGGCTGTCGCTGCCCGAAGCCTGATCCGGCCCAGGCAGCAGCGCGTCGGTGTAGCCGGCCAGCCGGTAGACCGCGAGGCCGATCCATTCCTTCACCGCGAGGTCGAGCACCAGCAGCCCCTCCGAGGCGAAGCTGCCGAAGCGCAACGCGTCGCGCGGGCCGCGGGTACGGTAGTCCACGGGGAAGGCGACGACGTCGAAGCCCGCCGCGCGGAAGCACCCGATCGCCCGCGGCATGTGGAAGGCGGAGGTGACCAGCAGCCAGCGCTCGCCCGGCTTCGGCTGGGCCATGGCGGCGGAGAACAGCGCGTTCTCACGGGTGTTGCGCGACCGGTTCTCCAGGATCAGCCGGGTGCGCGGCAGGCCGAGGGTGTCGGCGTCTCGGCTGACGATGTCGGCCTCGGCGATCGCCCCGTCGACGAGGCTGCCGCTGCCGCCGGAGAACATCAGCCGCGCCTGCGGATAGCGCCGCGCGAGGTCGGCCATGTAGACCGGCCGCTCGCCGGCATCGTTGACGACGACCTGGTTGCGCCCCGAAGACAGGCCGGCCTCGATCCCGCCGCCGAGCACGATGATCCCATCGGGCGGCCGGTCGTCGGCGAAGGCCGGGAAGCGCTGTTCCAGCGGCAGCACCGCCCAGGCCGAGAGCGGCGAGAGTCCGCCCGCGAGCAGGCCGAAGAGGCCGAACGCGCTCAAGGTGCCGCCGAGGCGCCGCCGCGCGGTCGCAAGCGTCAGCGCGACGCCGGCGAGCCCGACGAGGCAAAACAGGTTCGAGGGGGTGATCAGGAAGAAGATCACCTTCGAGAGCGGAAAGAACATCGGCGCGGGTCCGGCGGGCGTCGGCCCTCAGGACTTCGTCTCGGCCTCGTAGCGGGCCAGGGTCGCGGCGTCCGGCGGCAGCAGGGTGGCGAGGCTCGCGCCCTTCTCCGCCTCGCGGGTGAGCCAGAGGTCGAGGCGCTGCTGCTCGACGGCCTCCAGGGCCACCGCCTCGGCGATGTCGGCCGGGATCACCACCACGCCGTCCGGCCCGCCGACGACGACGTCGCCGGGATGCACCGCGGCGCCGGCGCAGGAGACCGGCTCGCCCGAGCCCGCGAGCTGCAGCGCGCCCTCGGCCGGCGCCGTCGCCGCGTCCCAGACCGCAAGCCCGCTTTCGGCCGCAAGCGCGCCGTCGGTGACGAGGCCGGCGGCGCCGCGGGCGGCGAGCCGCGCGGCCAGGATCGCGCCGAAGGGGAGGGCGAGCCCGGAACGGCCGGTGTCGACCACCACGACGGCGCCCTCGGGCACCGCTTCGACGGCTTGCGCGAGCGAGTGCGAGACCGCGCCCCGCGACGGGATCATCCGCAGCGTCACGGCCGGCCCGACGGCGCGGCCGGAGCCGGCGAGGCCGGAGAGCGAGCAGGCCGGCACGCCGCGGCGCGCCAGGGCGCGGGCGAGGCTCGCCACGGTGACCGCGGAGAGGGCGTCGCGCAGGGTCGGATCGAGGGCCATCGAGGTGCAATCTCCGGGCGGGCCGCATGGCGCCCGCGTGGCTCAAACTGGGTCGCGCGGGTGCGCGGGCAAGGCGGGTCGGCGAGGAGGTTCGAACGTCAGCTGATCGGCGCAGCGAAGATCCGGGCGGCGGCGGGGCGCTGCGCGAGCGCATCGTACCAGCGCCGGATCTCCGGCCGCTCGACGCGCTCGGCCGGCAGGGCGAGCCAGCGGTGGGCGGCGCAGCCCAGCGCGATGTCGGCGATCGAGAAGCGCGCGCCGACGACGAAGGCGCGGCCGGCCAGATGCCGGTCGAGGATCGCGGCGAGCGCCTCCGACCGTTCTAGCGAATCGGCGATCAGCGCGTGGTCGCGGGTCTCCGGCGTCGCACGGTAGAGCTGCCAGAAGGCGTCGCGCATCGCCGGGGTGAAGCTCGTCGCCTGCCAGTCGAGCCATTGCTGGACCTGCGCCCGCTCGCGCCGGTCGTCGGGCAGGCGCAACGCGCCCTCCGCCCCGTCGGCGAGGTAGCGCAGGATCGCGTTCGACTCCCAGAGCGCGAAACCGTCCTCCTGCAGCACCGGCACCAGGCCGTTCGGGTTCATCGCCCGGTAGGCGGGGTCCGCGACCACGCCGTGCGCACCGCCGGCCTCGACCCGCTCGTAAGCCAGGCCGGATTCGTCGAGGCCCCACAGGGCCTTCTGCACGTTGACGGAGTTCGCCCGCCCCCAGAGCCTGCGCATCGGCTTAGTCCCGCTCGCTCATCTTCGGGGGGTAGGCGTGCACGCCGCCGTTCGGATCGGTGACCCGGGTGCCGCCGCGATCCGCCGCGACGTAGCCCGGGCCGACCGGCACCTTGCCGTGGCCTCCGGGGATGTCGAGGACGTAGGTCGGCTGGGCCAGCCCCGAGAGCCGGCCGCGGAGCGTGCGCATCAGCGCCTGCCCGGCGTCGAGGCCGGTGCGCAGGTGGGCGGTGCCGGGCGCGAGGTCGCCATGGTGCAGGTAGTACGGCTTGATCCGGTTCTCGACGAAGGCCCGCATCAGCGCCTCCAGCACCGTGGCGTCGTCGTTGATGCCGGCCAGCAGCACCGTCTGGCTCACCATCGGGATGCCGGCGTCGACCAGCCGCGCGCAGGCGGCCTGCGCCTCGGCGCCGAACTCGCGGGCGTGGTTGGCGTGCAGGGCCACGAACACCGCCCGGCCGAATCCTTTCAGCGCCGCGACGAGGGTGTCCGTCACCAGGGCGGGGCTCACCACCGGCACCCGCGTGTGAACGCGCAGGACCTTGACGTGCGGGATGGCGCCTAGGCGCCGCGCGATGTCGGCGAGGCGCCGCGGCGAGAGCGCGAACGGGTCTCCGCCGGTGAGCACGACCTCCCAGATCGCCGGGTCGGCTGCGATGTAGGCCAGCGCCGCGTCCAGCTCGGCCTCGCTCAGCGTGCCCGCGCCCTCCGGCCCGACCACCTCGCGGCGGAAGCAGAAGCGGCAATAGACCGGGCAGACGTGGAGCGGCTTCAGAAGCACCCGGTCCGGGTAGCGGTGGACGAGGCCGGGCAGCTTCTCGTGGACCGCGTCGCCGATCGGGTCGGCCCGCTCCTCGGGCGCCGTCACGACCTCTTCGGCGCGGGGCACGAACTGGCGGGCGATCGGGTCGTGCGGATCGGACGGGTCGATCAGCTCGGCCATGTCCGGCGTGATCGACACGGCGTAGCGCGCGGCCACCGCCCGCAGGGCCGGCAGCTCGGCCGGGGAGACCAGCCCCGCCGCGGCGAGGTCGTCCGGGCTGCGAAGCGGGCGGTTCATCGCGTCCCGCCCGCCACGGGCGTCCAGATCACGTCCTCGATATGCGGCGCGCCGGCGGCCAGCATCACCAGGCGGTCGAAGCCGAGCGCGCAGCCGGACGCCTCCGGCATGACGGCCACCGCCGCGAGGAAGTCGGCGTCGATCGGGTAGGTCTCGCCGTAGACGCGCTCTTTCTCCGCCATCTCGGCGGAAAAGCGCCGGCCCTGCTCGGCGGCGTCGGTCAGCTCGCCGAAGGCGTTGGCGAGCTCGACGCCGCAGGCATAGAGCTCGAAACGCTCCGACACCCGCGGGTCGTCAGCGCTCGGCCGCGCCAACGCCGCCTCGCTGACCGGGTACTCGCACAGGATGGTCGGGCGCCCTTGGCCAAGATGCGGCTCGATCCGCGCCACGAGCACGCGGCTGAACAGGTCGGCCCAGGTGTCGTCGTCCGCGACGCGAAGGCCCGCCCGCGCGACGGCCGCCGCGAGCCCTTCGCGATCGGTCGCGTCGTCAGGGGACACCGTCGCGAGAAGGTCGATCCCCGCATGCCGGTCGAAGGCCTCGGCCAGCGTCAGCCGCTCGGGCTCGGCGAAGGGATCGCAGGTCCGGTCGCGATGGCGCAGCCGCGCCGTCCCGGCGGTCTCGGCCGCGAGCCGCAGGAGGTCGGCGCAGTCGGCCATCAGCACGGCGTAGGGCTCGGCCGCCCGATACCATTCGAGCATCGTGAACTCGGGATGGTGCAGCGGCCCGCGCTCGCGGTTGCGGAAGACGTGGCCGAGGCTGAACAGCCGCGATTCACCGGCCGCCAGCAGCTTCTTGCAGGCGAATTCTGGCGAGGTGTGGAGGTAGAGCGGCGCACGCAAGCCGTCGCCGCCGATCGCCTCGGTGGCGAAGGCGGAGAGGTGCGCCTCGTTGCCGGGCGAGACCTGGAGGCAGGCGGCTTCGACCTCGACGAAGTCGCGCGCCGCGAAGTGGCCGCGGAACGCATGGGCGATGCGGTTGCGCAGCAGCAGCAGCGGGCGCCGGTCGGCGTGCCGGTGCGGCGCCCACCAGGGGGAGGGGGCGTTCGTCACCGGGCAGCCCTGCACAGAGAGGCCCTGCACAGAGAGGCCCTGCACCGAGCGGACCTTGGATCGGCGGATCGGACGTTTCCGGCTTCGAACACGCGCGCTCCCGGCGGACCGATACTGGCGCGGCTGGCAACCGGGCCGCGGATAGGATAGTGCCGGAGCCCGATATCGCTCTCGAGGGATATGCCTCTCCCGCGGGGCACCGCGCTAGGCGCGCGAACCCCGCCTTGTCAACGCAGGACCTGACCCCGTGAAGGTGATCGCTTCTACCCTCCGCAAGGGCAACGTCGTCGAGAAGGACGGCAAGCTCTACGTGATCCTGTTCGCGGAGAACATCCATCCCGGCAAGGGCACCCCGGTGACGCAGCTCGACATGCGCCGCATCACCGACGGCGTGAAGGTGTCCGAGCGCTACCGCACCACCGAGCAGGTCGAGCGCGCCTTCGTCGAGGACAAGGAGCACACCTTCCTCTACAGCGACGGCGAAGGGTTCCACTTCATGAACCCCGAGAGCTACGAGCAGATCCAGGTTCCGCCCGACGTGGTCGGCGACGCCGCCCCCTACCTGCAGGAGGGTATGGCCGTGATGGTCTCGCAATACAACAACGTGGCGCTGACGATCGAGCTGCCGCAGCGCGTGGTCCTCGAAGTGGCCGAGACCGAGCCGGCGATGAAGGGGCAGACCGCCTCCTCCTCCTACAAGCCGGCCACCCTCTCGAACGGCGTCCGCACCACCGTGCCGCCTCACATCGCCACCGGCACCCGCATCGTGGTGATGACCGCCGACGGCGCCTACGTCGAGCGCGCCAAGGACTGACAGACCTCGGCCTTCGAGCGATCTACGGCGCCGGCGCCGTGCCCTCGGAGGCCTCGTAGCAGCGTTGCGAGAGGCCCTGCGCCCGCACCCGCTCGGGCGCGGTGAAGCCGCGGCCCTCCACCGACCACAGGCCTTCCTTACGCAGGGCGTCGCCGGTGCAGCGGGCCGCGATCCGGCACGAAGCCGGCTCGCCGCCGGTGCGGGTGCAGGTCTCGACGTAGTCCGCCCGGAACTTCGCCAAACCGGCACGGGGATGCGGCCCGGTCACCGCGACGAGGCCGGTCAGCGCACCCAGAAGCAGCGGCTGGTGTAGGAGATAGATCGTCAGGCTGTGGCGCCCGGCGAAGGCCGCCGCCCGCGCGCCCCGGCTGCGCGGCCGCCAGAGCCCGGGCCGCGAGCGCGCGAACCGGGGCAGGGCGATCCGCCCGAGGGCCACGCCGAACAGCACGATCCCGAACCAGGGGAACAGCGGCACGTAGTCGTTGGTCTGCGGCGTCAGCCGGCCGAGGCCGAGGAAGAACAGCGCGGGCGCGTCGAGGGCCGGGTGCGCCGCGAGGTGTGGCAGCGCCACGACCAGGGCGCCGGCCAGGGCCGTCACGATCGCCGGCACGAACAGGAACGGCAGCGCCAGCACGCTCGACGCCGCGATGCAGTGCAGGATGCCGAAGAAGATGAAGCTGTCGGGAAAGGCGAAGTATGTCGCGACCGTGATCAGGATCGCGGCCCCGCCGACCCGCAGCAGCCGCAGCAGGGTCGGCCGCAACCGCACGCCGCGCCCGTTCATCAGCACGAGGCCGACCCCGACCAGCACCAGGAACGAGCCGGCGATGACGTGCGCCGCGATCCGCCCGGCGGGCGACAGCGCTGCGTTCTCAGGCGTGAGGCGGAGGTAGCCGAGGTCCCAGGTCAGGTGGTAGGCGGCCATCGCTGCGAGCGCGGCCGCGCGCGCCGCGTCGATCGCGGGGATGCGGCCGGGCGCGGATGTCGGCGCGTCCGGTGAAGAGGCCGGGACGGGGGCAAGCGGGGGATCGGATCGCATGCCGGGCCCTAAGCATCATTCGCCGGGCGCGGCCATGGCCGGCGTCGAAATTCCTGCGCGGGACCAGGCCTCGGCCACTCATCCCAGCCCTGCCGCAACGCAGCAACAATCACGAGAATGTGACCGCGCTCGGTTGTCTTCACCGAGGGCCTTCGCCATCGGCAGGCCGGCGCAAAAGCGTGAGTCCCGACACGGACTTGGGCCGAACGCCGACGCGCCGGACCGCCGCAAAACCTTGGAAAATCGCGCCGATTCCCCGGCCGCTGCAACCGGACGCAGCAGGGCTGCCGGGCAAAGAGGCTTTCGCCGCCTCAAGACTTCGTTAATCCTGAGGCCGAAACGCACGTCGCGATTCGGTGTAGGTTGCTTATCGACATGTCTGACGGGTTCGGATCAGGGCCGGCGAGCGTACGGACGGACGGGGTGGGCATCGGCACCTCGCCGCAGGGCGAGGTCGACGAGCCCCTCGACCTCGTCGAGGTCTCGGGCCGGATCAAGTGGTTCGACGTCGCCAAGGGGTTCGGCTTCATCGTCCCGGACGACGGCATGCCGGACGTGCTGCTCCACGTCACCTGCCTGCGCCGCGACGGGCACCAGAACGCGAGCGAGGGCGCCCGCATCGTGGTCGAGGCGACCGAGCGCGCCCGCGGCTGGCAGGCCTTCCGCGTGCTGTCGCTCGACCAGTCCTCGGCGACCCACCCGTCCGAGCTGCCGATGCCGCGGACCCATGTCAGCGTGACGCCGACGAGCGGGCTCGAGACCGCCGTGGTGAAGTGGTTCAACCGCCTGCGCGGCTTCGGATTCCTGACGCGGGGCGACGGCACGCCTGACATCTTCGTCCACATGGAGACCCTGCGGCGCTACGGTATCGCCGAATTGAAGCCCGGCGAGACGGTGCTCGTGCGATACGGCGACGGCTCCAAGGGCGTGATGGCCGCCGAGGTCCGGCTGCCCGACGGAGCCGTCCCGTCCTCGCATTGATGGTGCTCCGCTTGTCTCGCGTTCGAAACCTCCTCGCCGGCGGCCTCGCCCTCGGGCTTCTCGGCATGCCCGCGCTCCTACCGGCCATGGCTCCGGCCTCAGCTCAAGGCGCGCAGCAGGCCAAGGCTCAGACCGAGCCGCTCAGCATCCGTTCGAAGGACGGCACCCACCGCTTCGACGTCGAGGTGATGCGCGACGACGCCGGGCGCACCCGCGGCTTGATGTTCCGCCGCACCATGGCGCCGAACCACGGCATGCTGTTCGATTTCGAGCGGTCCGAGCCGGTCGCGATGTGGATGAAGAACACCTACCTGCCGCTCGATATGGTGTTCATCCGCGCCGACGGCACCATCGCCCGGGTCGCGGCCGACACCGAACCGCTCTCCACCGCCATCGTCGCCTCGCCCGAGCCGGTGCTGTCGGTGCTGGAGCTCAACGCCGGGACCGCCGCCCGTCTCGGGATCAAGGCCGGCGACCGCGTCGAGCACCCTCTGTTCCACGGCCGCTGAGCCAGAGCGCCGACGCGCTCCGAAAATATGAACGCATCGAGAACATCGCGCTTGACGCCCGTTCCGTTGCGGATCAGTGTTCTTCGTATGTTCCACGCGGAACGGGCGCGCGATCGTCGCGCCTCTCCCGCGAAGGTGGCGAGGATCCCGATGATCGACGCAGCTATCGCCCCGTGCGCCAAGGCCGTCCTGTTCCGTAACGCCGACTGGACGCTGTCGGGCGAAGGCCTCGAGCACCGCACGACCGGCTACTTCATCGGCCGCGACGTGCTCGGCGCCCGGCGCGCCGAGGGCCTTTGGGACTGGCCGCTGCAGATGGCCGAGAAGAGCTGGTGCCGGCCGAGCCTGTTCCGCGAGGCGTTCCTGACCGCGCTCGACCGGTTCGGCATCGCCCGCGACGCCGGCCTCGGCCAGGCCTTCGCCCTCGGCTTCGGCTTCCGCGCCGGGCAGGCTCAAGAGACGGACGGGTTCGTCGCACTCGCCGACCTGCTGCGACCGCAGCCCGCGCCGCGGCCGGTGCCGGTGCCGGCGCGGCGTTCGGCGCGGATGTCCGCCGGCGCCTGAGCGTCCCGTCCTGACGGCGCCCCACGGTTGACCCGAGGCCGGCGACATGATGCGCTCGTTTGAGGGTTCGAGGAGCACGGCATGACGGACGGCGACGTAGACGGCAACGCGGGTCTCGACGGGTTGATCGTCCCGCCCCTGTCGCGCCGGGGCTTCGTGATGACGAGCCTGATCAGCGGTTTCACGCTCGCGGTGACGCCGGTGGAGGCGCAGGTCGTCCACACCGACGCCGCCGGGATCGAGGCGGGCGAGGTGCAGATACCGGCGGCCGACGGGCCGATGCCCGGTTACCGCGCCGTGCCCGAGGGGCCGGGGCCGTTCCCCCTGGTTCTTGTGGTCGAGGAGATCTTCGGCGTCCACGAATACATCAAGGACATCTGCCGGCGCCTGGCCAAGGCCGGCTACTGCGCCGTGGCGCCGGAACTCTATGCCCGCCAGGGCGACCTGTCGCAGATGACCGATCCCAAGCTCATCATCCGCGACGTGATCTCGAAGACGCCGGACGCTCAGTGGATCGGCGACCTCGACGCCACGGTCGCCTGGGCGACCTCCGCCGCCAAGGGCGACGGGGCCCGCCTCGGGGTGATGGGCTGGTGCCGCGGCGGCCGCGCCGCCTGGCTCTACGACGCCCACCGCCGCGATCTGAGGGCGGCCGTGGCCTGGTACGGCCCGCTCGGCGGCGACCCCACCGACATCCAGCCGCGCAGCGCCGGCTCGGTCGCCGCCGCGTTGAACGCGCCGCTGCTCGGCCTCTACGGGGGCGGCGACACCGGCATCCCGGTCGCCTCGGCCGAAGCCGCGCGCGACGCAGCGAACGCCGCCGGCAAGCGCGTGGAACTCGTCGTCTACCCGGACGCCCCGCACGGCTTCCACGCCGACTACCGGCCGAGCTACCGCAAGGACGCCGCGGAGGACGGCTGGCGTCGCGCCCTCGCGTTCCTGAAGGCGAACGGCGTCGGCTGAAGCCGCCGGGTCGGGGCGCCGCGACCAGCGCTCACGGAGGTCTCCGGCCCGTCCTTCACGGCTGTGTGCCCTATCCGACACGGTGGGCCGGACCGGTTTATGCCAGGATGCGCCGTGGCGGCCCGTGCACGCACGGATCGGCCTGCCGTGCGCATCGACGATGGCGATGACCGACCGATCCGAGGGGCCGACCATCCGGCCCGCCTAGAGTGTCCGGCCATGACCGACGTGACTTCGCCTGGACGGAAGCCCGTGATCCTCGTCGTGGAGGATCAGCCGGACGAGCGCTTCCTCGCCGCCACCCTCCTGGAGGAGACCGGCTTCACCGTGATCGAGGCGGAGACCGCCGAGGGGGCGCTCGCCATCCTGAACGATCGCGGCGACGAGGTCAGCGTCGTGTTCTCGGACGTGCGCACGCCCGGGCCGATCGGCGGTTTTGAGTTGGCTCGGATCATCGGCGTCACTTGGCCGCGGGTGCGGGTGCTCCTCACTTCGGGCGACGCCGGCGACCAGCCGAGCGACCTGCGGGTCTCGGCGACCTTCATCCCGAAACCGTGGCGGGCCGAGGACATCCTGGCCTGGGTCGAGCAGGCGGCGGGGCGGCCCGCCGGGTCGGGCTCGGGCCCCTCGGTGATCGGCCCCGGCGGGACGCTGATCCCACATTCGCCCGAACCCTGAGCCCCGCAATGGGCAGCCCCGCCCGGTGGACGGGCCGCCGTGTGAACGTCGGCGCCTCGTCGCCTGCGCCGAATCTGCTATGCAGTCCCGCGAGCGGACCGCCGCAATCCTCGAAGCGATCGAGCCGTCCATGTTCCTGAAAGCCCGTCGCGGTCCGTTGGCCGCGGGCCTATTCGCCCTCCTCGTCGCGGCCTCGCCCGCCGCCGCGGCCGCGCCGCCGGCGCAGCCGAACGACGGCCCGGGCGGCGTCGGCGACCGCAAGCTCACGATCGTCAAGCGCGCCGTCGGCCGGACCGGCGCCTCGACCTTCGTCTTCCATGCGGTGGGCGCGGCCCCAGCCGAGGGCCGGCCGGTCGTTGTGTTCCTACATGGCTGGGGCGCCACCAACCCGCAGAGCTACGGCGCCTGGATCGACCACCTCGCCCGTAACGGCTGGGTCGTCCTGTTCCCGCGCTTCCAGGAGGTGAACCGAACCCGCCCGGCCGACGCGGTCGCGAACGCCGAGGGCGCCCTCAAGGTCGCGCTCGACGCGCTCTCCGCGGACGCGGACGCCAAGCCCGACCTAACGAAGGTCGCGCTCATCGGCCATCTCGCCGGAGTCCCGCTCGCCATGGACATCGCGGCGGATGCGAAGGACCAGGGCCTGCCCGCGCCGAAGCTGGTGTTCGGCGTGATGCCGGGCGGCATCGCCAGCGGGCCGAAATCGCGCGGCGTCGTGCTCGGCGACCTCACCAGGATCGCGCCCCAGACGCTGCTCGTCACCATGATCGGCGACCGCGACGCCCGCGCGGCCGACCTCGCGGCCCGCCGGCTCCTGCGCGAGGCGAGCGCGGTGCCGATCGAGCGCAAGCTGTTCATGCGCGCGCTCTCCGACGACCACGGCTTCCCCGCGCTCACCGCGACGCTCGCGGCGCCCGCCGGGCTCGACGCCGCCTTCGACGGCACCGCGATCAAGCTGCCGGCCGACCCGAAGGACACCAAGCCGCCGCCGTTCAAGTGGTCGGCGGACATGTCGCTCTCTGGCGAGCAGCAGACGCTCGTGGCGCAGATCAACAACGCGCGGGCCGACACCCTCGACTATCTCGCGTTCTGGAAGACCTTCGACCTCGCCGCCACCGCCGCCTTCGCAGGCCAGGACTTCACCGGCCTGAAGACCAATCCGCGCTTCGGCGACATGGAGCGATGGGCCGACGGCTGGCCGGTGAAGCGCCTGTTCGTCGAGACCCCGCGCGTGAGCCCGCCCCCTGCGGCCACGAACGCGAGCTCCGTGAAACCCGCCGCGCGGCGCTGATCGCGCCGCCTGCCTCCGCGAGACCTTCGATGAAGCTGTTCCACTCGCCGACCTCGCCCTTCGTCCGCAAGGTGATGGTGACGGCCCACGAGCTCGGATTGGCCGAGCGCATCGAGCGGCTTCCGAGCGCCGTCCACCCGGTGACGCGGGACGGGCAGGTGCTCGCCGCGCATCCGCTGGCGCAGGTCCCGACCCTGATCCTCGACGGCGGCGAAGCGATCGCCGACAGCCGGGTGATCTGCGAGTACCTCGACGCGCTGGCCGGCGGGCAGCTGTTTCCGGCACCGGGCGCGGCCCGCTGGGCGGCGCTGAACCTGCAGTCGACCGCCGACGCGGTGCTCGATGCCGCCCTGCTGATCCGCTACGAGCTGACGGCGCGCGCCGAGTCCGAGCGCTCGCAGGCCTGGATGGACGGGCAGGGCGCCAAGATCGCCAGCGCGCTCGACTGGTTCGAGACGCAGGTCGGCGCGCTCGGCGGCGTCGACGTCGGCACCATCGCGCTCGCCTGCGCCCTCGGCTACCTCGACCTGCGCTTCGCCGACCTCGGCTGGCGCGAAGGCCGGCCGAACCTCGCCGCCTGGCTCGCGGATTTCAGCGAGCGGGCCTCGATGCGCGCGACGGCCTGATCCGGCGCGCGAGCGAAGGCCGGACCCGTCGCCGCGAAGGGATCACTCAGGTTCGGCAGTACACGCCCGCACGCCCCTCCGGCGCGGTTCTTGCGGCGTACGGCATCCTCCGAGAGTGGGATGCCGAGCCATGCCCGATTTCGTCGCCGCGCTGCTTGCCGCCGCCGCCTTCTGCCTCGCGCTTATGGCATTGAACGCGCTGACGCGCCTGGTGCTCCAGTGGCACATTGCGCCGTCGGAGCTTGCGGAGAACGGTCTCCTGCAGGTCGGCGGCGCCCTGGTGCTCGCCCGCGTCGCCTACCGGCGTGCGCCGACCCGCCGCCACCCGTAGCCCCTCAGGCGCCGCGGGCCGACAGGCTCAGGGCCTCGCGCAGGTCGCCGACATCCGTGAGGTAGCGCCGCTTGCGGCGCATCGCCTTGAGGAAGCCGGCATCGGGAAACGGGCAGTAGGGCAGGACCGGCACGGTGCGGCCCTCCGGCACAGCGCCGTCGCGAGCGACCACGTCCAGCACCCCGTCGAGCAGGAGCCGGCCGTGCTCGTGCAGGAGCACCGCGGCACGGGTCGCGGTCACGTCCGCAGGCAGCGCCACCTGCGCCTGTTCCAGGATCGCCCCGGCATCGATCGCCACGGCCAGCCGGTGGATCGACACGCCGAAGGCATCCGGCCCCTCGGCCAGCGCGTGGATCGTCGGCACCGGCCCGCGATGGTGCGGCAGCAGGCCGGGATGGACGTTGAGGCCGCCGAGCCGCGCGGCCGCGATCGTCGCGCCCGAGAGGATCTGGTCGAAGTGGAAGGTGACGATCAGGTCCGGCGCGTGAAGCCGCAACAGGTCGGCGACCTCGGGTCCGTTGACGTCGTCCACCGTCAGCGTCGGGATATCGCGCTGCCGGCACAGGGTCGCCAGCGGCGTCGCCTCGGGCGTACCGGTGGTCCCGGCGATCCGCTGCGTCAGCGGGGCGACGAGCCGGAGCAGGTCCGGCAGGCCGAAGTTCACCGCCAGGTACGGCAGGAAGGCCGGCCCGGAGCGGGCGAGGTGGCGCCGGACCTGGCCGACGAGGCCTCCCGTCGAGGGCCGCTCGGCGTTCGACAGGCCGACGAAGGCGATCTCGCCGGCATGGTCGGCGACGAACCGGCGCACGGCGCGCGCGTTCGGCAGCGCTTCGAGGGCGAAGAGCGCGATCCTGGGCTTGCGCATCAGCGGCGCGGACGCAGCTGGAAGCGGAAGGCCCGCATGGCGGCGGTGCGCAGGAATTCCGGCGCGACGAGGCCGGCGCGGGCGAGGTGGAACAGCACGCTCGGGAAGGTGACGATCTCCTGGTTGCGCGCCAGCCCGCGGGCGATGCGCTCGGCGGCCTGGTCGGGGCTCATCTCCAGCGGACGCCAGCCCTTGAGCTGCCCGCCCATAGGCGTCTTCACGTAGCCCGGCATCACCACGTTCACCCGCACGCCCGTCGGCGCCAGCTTGGCGCGCAAGGCCTGGCCGTGCGCCACCAGCGCCGCCTTGGTGCCGCTGTAGGAGGGGGCGTCGGCCAGCGGCGCGTAGGCAGCGAGCGAGGAGATCAGCCCGATCTGGCCCTGTCCCCGCGCCGCCATGGCGGTCACGCAAGGCAGGACGACGTTGAGGCAGCCGACGAGGTTGATGTCGAGGGTCTCGAAGGCGACGTCCTCGCTCTCGACCGCGCCGGTCGGGTGCCCGCCGTTGACGCCCGCGTTGGCGATCACGAGGTCGATCGGGCAGTCCGCGTCGAGCGCTCGGATCCAGGCGCGGACCGCCTCGCGGTCGCGCAGGTCCAGGGGCACGGTCGTCGACTCCGCCCCGCGCGCGCGGCATTCGGCGGCCACCGCGTCGAGGCGGCCGGGATCGCGGGCGTTGAGGGTGAGGCGGTTTCCGGGCCGGGCGTAGCGACGGGCCAAAGCCGCGCCGATGCCGCTCGATGCGCCGGTGATCAGGATGTGGGGCATGGTCCGGGTGCTACCGCACGCCGGTCGGCCGGATCAATACACCTCGGCGAGGCGGCCGGTCCCGGCCTCGCCCTCGCGGATCGTTCGGGCGACGGCGACGAGGGCGTCTGGGAGCGCCGCCTCCATCCGCGGCACGGTGGCGGCGACGGCCCGCGCGATGGCGGATTTGGAGAAGTAGCCGCCGTTCACCTGCGTCCGGTGCAGCACGACGCGGCGGAAATCGGCCATCAGGCCGAGGTCCGGCGCGGTCGGCGCGGTCCAGAAGCCGTCGATGTCGCCCTGATGGGTGAGGCCGGGCATGTTGTAGATCGCGGTGCCGAGCGCCATGGTCGGCCGGCCCATCTCGAGCGAGAGCATCCCGACGGTGCTGTTGACGATCACCACGCCGCGGGCGCCGGCGATCAGGCTGGGCAGGTCGCCGCCGTCGATGAAGTCGAGGCGCTCGCTCACGCCGTGGCGGCGCGCCGAGGCGCGGGCGAACTTGCGCCAGTTGATCAGGCCGGCATCGAGGGGGTGGAGCTTGACCAGGAGGCGGCTCGGCGCCTCCGAGGCCTCTGCGAAGGACTTGATCACCCGGTCCATGAAGCCTTCGACCCCGAGGAAGGGGGAGTGCACGCGGATCTGGTAGTCGCTGTCGAGCTGGAGCGGCAGCAGGAAGTAGTCGCAGCCGACCGCGTTGTAGATCTCGTTGCAGCGCGCGGCCTCGCGCCGGGTGCGGCCGCGGCGGGAGAACTTCTTGATCCAGCCCGCATATTCCATCGCGATGTGCGTCGGGCGGTGGCTGCGGAAGCGCGGGTAGAGGTAGGGGAAGCAGACGTTGGCGACGTTGTAGCCGACGTCCCAGATGCTGCGGAGCGCCATGTCGCCGGTGGAGGGCATCGCGCGGCCGGGCTGCGGCAGGCGCCGCGCCACCGCCCGCACCGTCTCGGCGGTCTTCGGCAGGGTCGAGTATCCGTTCACGCCGCCGAGCTCGCAGGTGATCCAGTTCGGGCGGATGTAGCCCTCCTCGAACACGTGGACGCGTAGGCCCCGTGCGACCGCGACCGCGCGGGCGACGACGTGATAGGGGCGGCAATCGCCGAACAGGACGATGTCGGTGACGCCGTGGGTGGCGACGTAGGTGTCGAGCCAGGCTTCCCAGCCTGGGCGGGTGCCGCGGTAATGGTCGGCGTCGCCGCGCCAGAACAGCCAGTCGCCGGGGCAGAAGTTGATGCGGCGCACCCGATGCCCGCGGCCGGCGAGCGCCTTCCCGAGATCGGAGAAGAAGGTCGAGGCGAGCCCCTGGAGGAAGAGGAACGTCGCCGGGCTCGCATCGGTGGGATCTGGGCGAGGCTGAAGCATTCCGGAGCGCTCTGTACCTTCAGCAGACGGGACGGGGCCGCCATCACGGGTTGCACGGTCGAGACGGCCCGGCAATCCGAAGCCGCGCCGTCCCGCCGGATTCCGGCGGACCGTGGCCGTCCGGCCACGGCGTCGGGTCCGATCGCGAACCGCCTCCGAGCTAGGTGTCAATCGCGGCGGCGATATGTCCGGGCCGTGTCGCTCCCCAAGCGTATCGCGCACTCCCTTTGCGGAAGCATTCGCCTGCGGGGGCCGAAGTGGGATAAAGCCCGCGGAGCCTGGGCAGGGGCGCGTCGCGGCCGGCGCGATCCGATGCCCATCAGCCGGCCGGCCCGGAGCCCTCGACCGACGTGGTGATGCGCCCGACCCTTCCTGCCTCGCTCTTCGCCGTCGGACCCACGGTCCGGCTGCTGCGCGCCGAGATCGAGGCCGCCACCGGCAGCCGCTTCGGCGCGCCGGGCCTGGCAAGCGCCGCCGTCGTCTGGGGCGACGGCGCGGCCGCGCGGCTGCTGCGGCTGGCCGGGCGTCCGGTGCTCGTGGTCGCCCCGGGGCCGCTGCTCAGCCCCTACGACCAGGCCGCGACCGGGTTTTCGAGCCTGACCCTGACTTTTGCCGGCGCGCCCGTCGGCGGGCGCGAGGCGCCGGGCGTCCACCATTTCAACCCCTGGACCCGCGCGCCCATCGATCGCGAGGCCTGCGCCGAGCGCGTCGCCTGGCTCCGGGCGCGGTTTTCCGAGAACGCGCGGCGCGCCGTCTACGTCGGCATCTCGCGCTGGAAGCGGCCGGCGCTCGACGCCTTCGCCGTCGGCCCGGCGGGCGCGCCGATCCACACCATGACCACCGCCGACGCGGTGGCCGCCGCCAAGCGTCACGACGGGCAGGTGCTCGCCTGGGCGACCCGCGCTCCGGAGGCCCTGGAGAGCGCCTGCGCGGCGGCGGGCCTTCCGCTCGCGCGGGTCGAGGACGGCTTCCTGCGCTCGGTCGGCCTCGGCGCGAGCCTGCAGCCCGGCGCCTCGATCGTGGTGGACGATCGCGGCATCTACTACGATCCGCGCCGCGAGAGCCGGCTTTCGCGGATCCTGGCCGAGGCCGAATTCCCACACGCCCTCGTCGCGCGGGCGAAGGCGTTGCGCGAGACGATCGTCGCGCGGCGGCTGAGCAAGTACAATGTCGGGCTGTCGGTGGCGGCGGGCGACTGGCCGGCGGGGCGGCGCATCGTGCTGGTGCCGGGGCAGGTCGAGGACGACGCCTCGGTCCGCTACGGCTCGCCCAACGTGCGCTCGAACCGCGCCCTGCTCCAGGCGGCGCGGGCGCGCAACCCGGATGCGTTCCTGCTCTACAAGCCGCACCCCGACGTCGAGGCCGGGTTCCGCCCCGGCGCGATCCCCGAGGCCGAGGCGATGGCGCTCGCCGACCGGATCGTCTCGGGCCTGAGCATCGTCGACCTGCTCGACCGGGTGCACCACGTCGAGACCATGACGTCGCTCGCAGGCTTCGAGGCGCTGATCCGGGGCCTGAGCGTCGCCACCCACGGGCGCCCGTTCTATGCCGGCTGGGGCCTGACCGAGGACCTCGCGCCGGGCACCGATCGCGGCCGCACGCTCGCCCTCGACGAGCTCGTCGCCGGCGCGCTGATCCTGTATCCGCGCTACCTCGACCCGGTGGCGATGAAGCCCTGCGGCCCCGAGCAGCTGCTCGACCGCCTCAGCGCCGCCCGCGCCGCCGCGCCCCCGAGCGCCCTGGCGCTCGGCCGGCTGGGCGGCGCCCTGATGCGGACCCGCTACCGCCTGCTGAACCCGATCGTGCGGGCGCTGCGCGCCCGGCGCGGCGTCGCATCGGGCGGTGCGTCGAATCCCGACAAGCCCGGCCACGGTTGACGCGTCCCCCATGTCCTTCCTCTTCGCGACGGTTGCCGCGTTCGCCCTCTGCCTGGCGATCGAGTTCGGCCTCGGCGACGTGCCGGAGCGCGCGAGCCGAAAAGCCGGCGACCTCGCGGTGCGGCTTTGCGCCTACGGGTTGATCCTGCTGTTCTGGTTCGTGTTCTCGTGGCGCCCGTGGCTGGCCGCGTCGAGCTGCGTGCTGACGGTGGCGATCCTCCACCTCGTCAGCCGCCTCAAGCGCGCGGTGATCGGCGAGCCGTTGGTGTTCTCCGATTTCGCGCTGCTGCCGCAGGTGCCGCGCCATCCGCAGCTCTACTACGTGCCACCGGTCACCAGCCCGCGGATCGCCGGGCCACTCCTGCTCGGGCTGGCCGGAATCGTGCTGTGGTACCGGATCGAGCCGAGTCTGCTGCCGGCCTCGGCCGGCGCCGCCGTGGCCGCCGTCGCCGCGCTTCCGCTCGGCCTCGCCGCGCTGATCGCCGCCGCCGGGCGCGGCCCCCTCGGCCGGCGGCTCGCCCGGCGCTTCCCGCGGCCGGACGTCGAGGGCGACCTCGCCCGCTTCGGCCTGCCCGCTAGCCTGATCGCCTACGCGCTGCGGTGGCGGGCCGAGCGCGCCCGCCCGGCCTCCGTCGCGGCGTCGGCGACCGTCCGGGCGCCGGGCGACGCCGTCGTGGTCGTGATCCAGCTCGAATCCTTCCTCGATCCCGAGCGGCTCGGCGGGCCGCACCTGCCGGCGATGGACCTGATCCGGGCGCGCGCGAGCGAGTACGGCCGCCTGCGGGTGCCCGCGCACGGCGCCTACACCATGCGGACCGAGCACGCGGTCCTCACCGGGCGGGCCGCGGGCGAGCTCGGCTTCGGCGTGTTCGATCCCTACCTCGCCTCGGGCGGGAACGAGCCGGACAGCCTCGCCCGCGCCGCCCGGCGAAACGGCTACGCCACCATCTTCGTCCACCCGTTCCACCGCGACTTCTTCCAGCGCGCCCGGGTGATGGAGGCGTTCGGCTTCGAGACCCTGGTGATGGAGGAGGCGTTCGCCGACGCGCCCCGGGTCGGCCCATATGTCGGCGACGCCGCCTTCGGGGCGCGCGTGCGCGCCGAGGTCGCGGCACGGCGCGGACCGCTGTTCCTGTTCGGCGTCACCATGGAAAACCACGGGCCCTGGAAGCCGGGCCGCCTTCCGGGCATCGACGACCCGCTGGCGCAGTACCTCCACCATGTCGCCGCCGCCGGGCGGATGGTCGAGGACCTCGTGGCGGCGCTGACGGGGCTCGATGCGACGCTCTGCGTCTACGGCGACCACGCGCCCGCGCTCCCGACCTGCCGGCCGGGCTTCGGCGACAGAGCGACGGACTACGCGCTGTTCCGGTTCGGCCCCGCAGCCGCGGGCGCCCCCCGGCGGGTCGATCGCACCGCGGACGACCTCGGCCGCCGCCTGCGGGCGGCAATCGGCCGGGACGCGCCGTCGCCGCACACCTGAGAACAAGCGTGGCCGTGCCACGGTGGTGACGCAATGCCGGGCGATGTCCGGGGCGCGCGCTTCCGGCGATCGTTAAAGCGATGGCAGGCTTTGGCGCGCAACGTCGAGCCACCAGGTCCGCGCACCGTCCGCCCGCGCTCCGGCGAGGGCTCGGTTCGCACAGGCTCGCGACGCAGACGACAGGGTCATACGCGGGTTGTGTCCGGCCTCATCGGGGCGGGATCGGCCCCGGGAGTTCGAAGATGGTTCGTTTCACGGCGCTGTTCGCGCTGACCGCCTGCCTCGTCGGCGGCTGTTCGGTTCTTCCGGCTTCGGGTCCGACGGCGCGGGCCGTCGAGGCGGGGGCCGAGGTCTCGACGCCGGAGGGGCTGCTGGCGCGCTACGAGCTCGTCGACGTGACGCCGGCCGTGATCGAGGCCCTGCGCGGACGCCCCCTCGACAGCCTGCTCGCCTCCTTCGGCGACAAGCGCCCCTCGATCGAGCCGGTGATCGGCGTCGGCGACTACGTCGCCGTCTCGG
>NZ_VRVF01000120.1:0-7810 GCF_008040045.1 Methylobacterium sp. WL8
GTGGATCGGGAGACGGTCATGGCAGGCACCTGTCGGCTTATCCGGGCATCGCGCCCGGGCCCCGGGGCGGGGCGTCGGCAAGGGCGACGGCGTGTCGATGCCGGCAGATCAGCACGCCATGGTTAACGGATCGTTTCCCGGCAGGACCTCCGGCGACCTGCTTCGGCGTCGTCGCCGGAGGTGTCCGCGCGGCGCCACGCGAGAGGGGGCTGGAAGGGGGCTGGAAGGGGGCCGGCCAGAGGTTCGCACGCGGTTGGCCTGCGCCTTGCGAGGGAGGATTCGCCCATGGCGGGCGTTTCCTCCCAACGACTGGGCCCTGCTCGCGACCCGGGCGGGGCCCTTCTTCGTTTGTCGGAGGGCGTTTCCTTCTCGGTCTCCGCCGGCACCTGCGGCGCGAATGCCGCATTGCGGCCTCGACGGGCTCCCACGGCAGATGCTGCATTGCGGTCGCCGAGGGGTGGAAGCGGAACCGTCGCACGGTCGCGACGCTTGCCTAGCGACGCCGGAGACCGATATGCCGGGCCATTCGCGGATGCCGCCCTCGGGCGGATCCGACGCCGGGGTTCCCACGGCCGACATGCAAGGACCACGCTGGATGCGACTGGACACGTTTCGACACGCCCGTGGCGCGCTTCTGCCTCGGATGCTCCGCTCCGCGGCGCTGGCAGGCCTCCCGCTCGCCCTGCTGGCGCTCGCCGGCAGCCCGGCCCAGGCCCAGCGCGAGGACCAGGGGCTGCAGCTCGGCTGCGCCAACGACTATTTCCGCCTCTGCGCCGGCGTCGACCCGAACAGCCCGGCGGCCGAGCAGTGCATGACGCGCAACCGCAAGCGCCTGTCGCCCGAGTGCCGCAACGCCATCGGCGACTACGACAAGCGCACCGGCGGAAAGTCGATGCCGGAGGATTGATCGCTTCGGGCGCGTCCGCGACGCGCCCGGTTCGAGGATGGTGGACGACGAGCGGCCGGCTCGTTCCGGGGGATGGATCGTCCCTCGGGAGCCGGCCGCGTCACGAGCGGAGCCCGACGACATGGCCTTGACCGTTGCGGTCCAGATGGACCCGATCCAGGCGATCCGCATCGCCGGCGACACCACCTTCGCCCTGTTGCTCGAAGCGCAGGCGCGCGGCCACCGGCTGATCTACTACACCCCCGACCGGCTCTCGATGCAGGGCCGCCGCGTCACCGCCCGCGTCCAGGCGCTGAGCGTGCAGGACGTGGAGGGCGCGCACGCGACGCTCGGCGAGATCGAGCGGATCGATCTGTCGGAGGCCGACGTGGTGCTGATGCGCCAGGACCCGCCCTTCGACATGGCCTACATCACCGCGACCCACATGCTGGAGAAGATCCACCCGCAGACGCTGGTGGTGAACGACCCGGCCGAGGTGCGCAACGCGCCCGAGAAGCTCTTCGTCCTCGACTTCCCCGAGCTGATGCCGCCGACGCTGATCTCCCGCGACAAGGCGGAGATCGAGGAATTCCGCCGCGAGCACGGCACCGTGGCGATGAAGCCGCTGCACGGCCACGGCGGCGCGGCGGTGTTCCGCGTCTCCGAGACCGACCCGAACTTCGGCTCGATGTTCGACCTGTTCTCGGTCACCTTCCGCGAGGCGTGGGTGGTGCAGCGCTTCCTCGAGAAGATCACCGAAGGCGACAAGCGCATCATCCTCGTCGACGGCGAGCCGATGGGCGCGATCAACCGCGTGCCGGCCTTGAACGACATCCGCTCCAACATGGTCCGCGGCGGCGCCGCCCGGCCCTCGGACCTGACCGAGCGCGAGCGCGAGATCTGCGCCACGATCGGCCCGGAGCTGCGCCGCCGCGGCCTGATCCTCGTCGGCATCGACGTGATCGACGGGCACCTCACCGAGATCAACGTCACCTCCCCCACCGGCATCCGCGCGATCAAGCGCCTCGGCGGCCCGGACCTCGCCGTGAGCGCGTGGGACGCGATCGAGGCGCGGGTGGCGGTCTGACGGTCGGCCTTCGGGTGTGCGCGGTCATTCCGAACGCTTGGCGCCACGTTTCCTGCGCGCCCGGGCCGATTGCGGTTGCCCCGCCGTTCGGCGGCCGAAGGCCTCCGCCATAGCCGGCAGCATGCCCTTGACGCCGGGCCGCGTCCGCGCCAGCTCGGCGTCGGTCAGCGGCGGGCTGTCGACCGCTGCCCAATCTGCCTCGGCGTAGGCGTCGTTCGGGACGTAGCCCAGCCCGGGATCACGCCTGCTCATAGGTCGCTCCTTCCGTTTAGAACGTAGACGATGTGGCCCTCACGTCTCCGCCTTCGGCGTCGCGTTGAGCTCGGCCCAGTCGAACTCCTCCTCCAGCACGAAGTAGGCGTCGTCGCCGATCGCGCCCTCGCGGCGCAGGCGCATGACCGTGTCGCGGGCGGCGGTGATGGCGCGGCGGCGCGGGCCGTCGGTGGGCAGGGATTCCGGAGCGCGGCCCTCCTCGTGGGCCTCCGCCTCGGCGAGCGCGCCGCGCAGCTCCGCCCTCAGGGCCTCGATGCCGGGCTCGTCGTCGGCCGCGTCGAGGCTGTCGAGGGCCGCCTGGTAGGCCTCGGCCCGGGCGCGGCCCGTCTCGCGGCCGACCGGGTCGTCGTCCTCGAGGCCGAGGCGGGCGAGCAGCGGGTTCAGGGTCAGGCCCTGGACCACCAGGGTGCCGAGCACCGTGCCGAACGCGGCGAAGACGATCAGGTCGCGGTGCGGGAATTCCTGCGGCAGGGCGAGCGCCGTGGCGATGGTGAGGATGCCGCGCATCCCAGCCCAGGACACCGCGACGGCGCTCCGGAGCCGGCCGCGGCCGGGATCGGCGACGGAGAGGCCGGGCAGGCCGGACGCCGGCAGCACCCAGGCGATGCGCACCAGCACCACGGTGGCGAAGACCGCGCCGGCGAGCGCCAGCGCGACGAGCTGGTCGGCGCCGGCGAGCCGCTCGAGGATCGGGCCGATCTGGATGCCGATCAGCACGAAGGCCAGCACGTTGAGCACGAACACCGCCGTGTTCCAGACCGCGTAGGAGATGATGCGCACGCGCGGGGCGGTGATGCCGGGGGTGCCGCGCGCCACCGTGATCGCGAAGGCGACCAGCGTCAGCACGCCAGACATCTCCAGGCGCTCGGCGGC
This sequence comes from Methylobacterium sp. WL8, assembly GCF_008040045.1. NCBI lineage: Bacteria > Pseudomonadati > Pseudomonadota > Alphaproteobacteria > Hyphomicrobiales > Methylobacteriaceae > Methylobacterium > Methylobacterium sp. WL8. The sequence continues at coordinate 3,120 of NZ_VRVF01000120.1, forward strand.
GATCCAGATGCCGAAGGCGGCCACGAATTGCAGCACGATGGTGCTGGCCGCGTCCTGCACCCGCCGCATCCCGGCGACGAAGGCGAGCCCCGCGAGCGGCCCCACCACCAGGCTCGCGACCACGCCCACGAGGAAGGTCGGGCCGACCTCGGAGACGTGGAAGGCGCCGCTCGCGGCGGCCGCGACGCCGAGCCGGTAGATCAGCAGGGAGCCGGCGTCGTTGAGCAGGCTCTCGCCGCGCAGGATGGTGGTGAGGCGGTGCGGCAGCGAGACGTGGCGCAGCACCGAGAGCGCGGCCACCGCGTCCGGCGGCGCGACGATCGCCCCGAGCACGATGCAGGCGGAAAGCGGCATGTCCGGCACCAGCAGCTTGGCGACGACGGCGACCGCGATCGTCGTCACCGCCACCGCACCGAAGGCGAGGCCGGCGATCGGGCGCCAGTTCGCCCTCAGGTCGCGCAGCGAGGTGCCGTAGCCGGCATCCATCAGCACGGGCGCGAGGAACAGCGCCAGCGCCAGCCCCGGGTCGAGCTCGAGGTTCGGGACGCCCGGCACGAAGGCCAGGCCGACGCCGCCGAGCGCCAGGAAGGCCGGATACGGCGCACCGATTCGCCGCGCGAGCGCCGCCAGCAGCACCGCGCCGAACAGGACGCCGACAACCCACTCGAAAATGATCATCAGGGGAAGATAGGGCGGTGCGGCCGGCACGGCGGGGCCGGCGGACCTTCGACTCAGTACTGCACGGTCGCCCGCACCCCGAGAACGGTGGCGTTCTTCAGTCGGCGCCCGTCGGCATCCGCGACGCCGCCGCTCGGGCGGATGATGTACTGCAGGTCCGGCTGCACGGTGAAGCCCGGCACCACCAGCGCCTGGTAGGTCGCCTCCAGCGCGGTCTCGGCCCGCCGCCGCGGGATCGGGGTGCCGGTGAACAGGATGGTGTCGGTGTCGGCCCGGCGGGCGTCGTCGGCGTAGCGGGCGTAGGCGATGCCGGCGCCGACCGTGTCGTCGTCGCGCCCCGGGATCAGGCCCTTGTAGGCGAGGCCGGCGTCGACGTAGGCCGAGATCAGGCTGGAGCGCGTCGGCGAGAGCGAGGCGCGCACGAACACCGACAGGCCCTCGTCGTCCTTCTCGGGCTCGATCAGGACGCTCTGGTCGATCATCGCGTAGAGCCCGGCGTTGCCGCGCTGCCGGCGCGGCAGGCCGGACGAGGCCGGGTCGGCGAGCGACAGGCCGAGGGTGTCGCGGCGCAGGTCGTCGAACCGGCCGAAATGCTGCCAGCCGCCGAAGGTCACCGTGCCGGGCAGCGCGGTCGAGCCCTTCTCGGTGTTGTAGGAATAGGCCGCCTCGGCCACGATCAGGGCCGGGTCGTGCGTGCGGAAGTTCGTGCCGGTGCGGTTGAGGCGCTGCGCCTCCGCGTCGTCGCCCGGGCGGCTGGCCCCGGCCGGATCGCCGTCGTAGAGCCCGGCCTGGAACGACAGCCCGCCGCCGGGCTCGAACTTCGCCCGGATCGCCGGCGTCGCCAAGGGGTAGGCCGGGCCGCCGGAGGGGAGGTTCGCGCTGGTGATCGCCGGCCAGCCGAAGCTCGAGTTCACGAACAGCGTCGCGGTCTGGCTCACGAAGAACTCGCTGTCGGCGGCCTGCTGGCCGACGCGCAGGCCGAGCTTGCCGTCGAAGAGCTGCTGGTCGAACCACAGCACGTAGAGCCGTGTCGCGGGCAGCGCCCCGATGACGCTGACGTCGAGCAGGTTGCCGACGTAGTAGCGCGAGAGGCCGGTGCCGTGGATGAAGTAGGCGTTGGCGTGCGCCGTGGCGCCCTGCCAGCCGGCGAGCGTGTCGAGGTCGAGGTAGAGCCGCAGGTTCAGCCGGTCCTCCACCACCGCTCCCTGCCGCATTCCGCCGGTGGGGTTGCCGAGCACGTCCGCGATGTAGGTGAGGCTGTACTGGATGCCCCGCTCCTTCAGCACCGGGCGCAGGCCGAAGGGATCGCCGAGGGGGCCGAGATAGGGCTCGACCGAGCGGGCGTAGCCGCCCGAGGTCTGGCTCGTGGTCTCGGGCTGGGCCACGGAGGTCCGCACGTCGCCGCCGGCGCCTTCGCGGATCACGGGGATGGCCGGGGGCGCCGGCGGCGTCTGCGCGAAGGCCGGGATGCTGAGCATCGCGGCAAGCGCTCCGATGGCGGATGGGCGGTGGATCACGGACGGCTCGGGTGGCGTGCGGCGGCAACCGTACAACAGGCGCCCGGCCGAGTCCGATGCGGGACGGTGACACGCGAACCGCGCGTTCTGCCTTTTCCCGCACAACGGCTACTGTATTCACACCTCTCCTGCCCTTGGCGGTTCGACGTGCGCGCATCCCCTCGCCCCACGTGCGGGGAGAGGGCTTTGACGACCTCGTCGTCGGCAAAGCGAGGCGGCAGCCGACGGTGAGGGGGCCGAGCCGGAGGAGGCACTTCCGGAAGCTCCCCCTCACCGTCGCTTCGGCTTCGCCTCTCGCTCCCCGGCTGCACGACGGGGTGCAGCCGGGCCTCTCCCCGCACGCGGGGAGAGGGGAACCCGCGCGTTATCCGATGCCGTGACGAACGATGTGGATCCAGTAGCGCAGAGGGGGGGGAAGCGGAGTGGCCGCCCTCGCGCCTTTTGCACCGACGGCACGGTTTTCGTACAGCCGGAGCGAGCCGTCGCCAGCCGCGAGCGAGACCATGCCCGAGACCCCCGTCTTCTCCCACGGCGCCTGCGCCGCCCCGCACCACCTCGCCGCGCAGGCCGGGCAGACCGTGCTGGCGCAGGGCGGCAACGCCATCGAGGCGATGACCGCGATGGCGGCGGCGATCGCCGTGGTCTACCCGCACATGAACGGCATCGGCGGCGACGGGTTCTGGCTGGTGCGCGAGCGCGGCGGCCGGGTGCGCGGCATCGAGGCCTGCGGGCCGGCCGGCGCGCTGGCCACCCGGGCGCGCTACCGCGAGCGCGAGTTCGACGCGATCCCCGCCCGCGGCCCCGACGCCTGCGTGACGGTGGCCGGCGCCGTCGGCGGCTGGCGCCTGGCCCTGGAGCTGTCCCGCGCGCTCGGGGGCCGGCTGCCGCTGGAGACGCTGCTCGCCGACGCGATCCGCCACGCCCGCGAGGGCTGTCCGGTCTCGCCCTCGGAAGGGCGCTACGTGCCGAAGGAGCTCGACACCCTCCACGACGCCCCGAACTTTGCGAAGACGTTCCTCAAGGAGGGCAAACCGTGGCCGGTGGGCGACGTGCGGACGCTGCCGGCGCTGGCCGCGACCCTGGAGCAGCTCGCCCATGCCGGTCTCGACGACTTCTACCGCGGCGACGTCGGCCGCGAGATCGCCGCCGACCTCGAACGCCTCGACGCCCCGGTGACCAGGGCCGACCTCAAGGCCTACCAGCCGCGCGAGCGCTCGGCCCTCTCGATCCGCCGCCGCGACGCCACGCTCTACAACTTTCCGCCGCCGACGCAGGGGCTGGCGGCGCTGCTGATCCTCGGCATCTTCGACCGGCTCGACATCCGCCAGGCGGAGACCACGGCGCATTACCATGGGCTGATCGAGGCGACGAAGCGCGCCTTCGCGATCCGCGACCGGGTGGTGACCGACTACGACCGCCTGGTCACGGACCCGGCCCAGTATCTCACGCCCGAAAACCTCGCCCGCGAGGCGGCGCAGGTCGACATGGCGCGCGCCGCCGCGATCCCGCTGCGCAACCCCGGCGAGGGCGACACCGTGTGGATGGGCGCGATCGACCACGACGGCCTGGCCGTGTCCTACATCCAGTCGATCTACTGGGAATACGGCTCCGGCTGCGTGTTGCCGGCCACCGGCATCCACTGGCAGAACCGCGGCACCTCGTTCTCCCTCGACGAGACGGCCGTGAACCCGCTGGAGCCGGGGCGGCGCCCGTTCCACACCCTGATCCCGGCGCTCGCCTGCTTCGACGACGGCCGGCTGATGGCCTACGGCTCGATGGGCGGCGACGGCCAGCCGCAGTTCCAGGCGCAGGTCTTCACCCGCTACGCCGACTACGGGCTCGGCCCCGCCGACGCGGTCGACGCCCCGCGCCTGCTCTACGGCCGCACCTGGGGCGCGGAATCGCTGACCGTGAAGGTCGAGGACCGCTTCGACCCGGCCTGCATCCGGGCGCTCGGCCGGATGGGCCACGAGATCGAGGAGCTCGGCGGGGCCTACATCGACTCGCTCGGGCATGCCGGCATGCTGGTCCGCCACCCCCGCAACGGCCGCATCGAGGCGGTCCACGACCCCCGCTCGGACGGCGGCGCGTTGGGGCTTTAAGGGAAGCCGCGCCAGCTCGACGCGCCACTTCCCTCCCCCCTCTGTGGGGGAGGGTGGGCCTCCCGTCAGCGAGGGTCGGGAAAGGGAGCGCGTTATCCGGAGAGGTCGCTCCCCTCTCCCGACCCACTTCGCGGGCCACCCTCCCCCGCAGAGGGGGGGGGGAGGGGCGTGATCGGGTCAGGCGGCGCGGACGGTGGCGAGGAAGCGATCGACTTCCGCCGCGAGGTGCTCGGACTGGCGCGAGAGCTCGGAGGCGGCGCCCTGCTCCTCCACCGCCGCCGCGATCGAGGTCGCCACGTCGCTGATCTGGCGGATGCGCCCGGTCATCCCCCCGATCGAGGCGACCGCCTGACCGGTCGAGGTCTGGATCTGCGCGATCTGGCCCGAGATCTCG
>NZ_VRVF01000121.1:0-7789 GCF_008040045.1 Methylobacterium sp. WL8
GAAAGCATCGCCCCGATCGGCGATGATCCCCTCGTCAGCCTGCCCACCCTCGCAGCCTGATCGTCCCGGCCCAAGCCGGTGATCGTGGTGGCCCTCACCAAGCTACACCACGCCTAGGGACACGACCCGGGCGTGGCATCTCGGTCGTCATAGGACCACCACCCGTTCCACTTCCGCAAGCGCGGCATCTCGGACCCGGTCGGAATCGCGTCCGGAGCCGCCCGTTGTCTCGATTGCGACCCCGTCTGCGCGCACGACGATTCTGAGCACCGGCAGCCCAGCCGCCTGCGCTGCGCGGATCACGCGCGCGATATCGGCCTGTGTGACGCTGGCGGCCCTGCGCGGCATCTACGTGCGCCCTCCCCGCTCGCCGCTCTCGAGGCCATCCGCGAACGGCCCCAGCGGTCCAAAGGAGGCATCGCAGCCTCCGGTGTGAATTGGTGCGACCGTCCCAGGCTTGACCATCGTCAGTGACGCGCGACGAGGCATGGAGCTTGGGTTCCCGTTATCGGATGGGTCGCGGCACCCTCTTGGACCGCCTCGCCGCAGATCGTGCCCTTGCGGGCATCTCGAAATTCAGATCTTGCGCACCCTCAGGCGGACCAGCGCGCCGGGCGCGACCGTCTCGTCGAAGGCGGCAGGGATTGGCGTGTTGCCGGCCGAGGCCGCGGTGAACGTGCCATCGGCCGCGACGTAGACTGCGGCGCCGTCGGTCGTGGCCGAGCCGGCGATGACCCGGATGGGGCCCTCGTTCAGCAGCGCGGCCGTGGAGAAGGTCGGATAGGTGTCGGCGGGAAAGCCGCCGGGCACCACGCCCTGCGTCGGCTGCTGGGCCACGTTGGCGATGGCGACGCCCATGAAGGCGCCGGCCGCGGGCACCTTCGTCACGCCGTGGTCGCCGGTCCCGCGGAACGCCGCGCGGCCGAACACCAGGCCATCGGAATCCTCGACGGTTCGGCTGATGCGGTTCGAGACCTCGCCGTCCGGGACGTGGCCGGGATAGCCGATCGGGCGGATCTGACCGTAGGTGCCTTGGATGATGGGCATGGTCGCAGGCCTTTCGATGGATGGTTCAGGCGGCGGTCGCGGGGTGGCGACCGCCGACACGGTCGGGTGTCAGGGCGAGGCGCTCGCCCCTGTCGAGGCGGTCTGCCCCTTCACGATGCTGGCGCCCATCGAGCCGAGGCCGCTCTTCGCACCGGCTGCCGCGGAACCGGCCACGCCCTCCACGCCGCTGATGGTCTGCGAGATGCTGACCGATTGGGTCCGGTTGTCGTTGCCGCCCGAGTTGTTGTTCGTGACGTTGGTGACGCTCGCGGTTCCGGCCGCGGCCTTGCCCATCCAGTCCGTCCCCATGCGGTTGCCGAGCCCCCCGAAGGTCGGCGCCGTGCTGCCCGACCCACCGTTGAACGCGATGCTCGGCATGCCGTTGGGCTGGCGGGTCAGCCAGGGCACGCCCTTGCGGCTGTTCGGGATCATCGAGGGCGATCGGGAGGGGGCGCCCGCGTTGAAGCGGTCGTTGAAGTTCTCCAGCGAAACCGGCTCGGCCAAGCCGTTCATCTCATAGAGGCGCTTCATCATCTCGCCCTCGGTCTTGCTCTCCGCGGGCTTCATGCCGTCCTCGAACTTGTCGACGACCTTGTTCAGCACACCGGCCATGGCACCGAGCGCGATCTTGCTGTAGTCGCCGGCCCGCTTCAGGAGCACGTCGATGGATTGCGTCGCCTGGTCGATCCTCGACACGTCGTTGTTCATCTGCTCGCTGAACTGCGATGCGACCGAACCCCTGTAATTCTTGGGATCGTTGATCATCGCGATGTTCTCGCGAATTTTCTGCGCCGATGCGGCAAGGCGTTCGACGTCATCCTGCCGAGTCTTGCCGAAAATGCCGGTCAGCACCTCGGCGCGCTTCATCGGGTCCTTGATGGCGTTGATCTTGTCGAGGAACTCCAGCGCTGTCGCGGTCGGCTTGGCGACGAACATCTTGCGGAGATTGTCGGATGTGTAGCCCAGGGCCTTGATGCCCTCGCTGGCGTTCTTCGAATACTCGTCGCCCAGCTTCAGGAAGTTGATGTAGTCCTCGATGCCGCCGGCTGCGATCTCGGTCTGTACGCCGCGCTCCTTCAGGCCGGCCCCGAAGCCGAGGATGTCGCCCGACGACATGCCGGCGGTCTTGCCGGTGCCACCGACGCGCCGTAGGATCTCCAGCAGGTCGACCTCCTTCGAGGCGGACTTGTCGGCCATGGTGTTGATCTGGTCGCCGATCCGCTCGATCTCGGCTTGGTTCGCCTGGTAGATGTTCCCGATCTCGGCCATTGCCTGACCGGTAGCCTCGGGGGTCGTGTTCCATGCGGCGCTCGCCTTCGCTCCGAACTCGGTGAAGCGCATCAGCTCGCCCTCGGGACGGCCCGCGAAGCCCGCGGCCGAGAGCATGCCGGCGAGCTCCTCCTTGTTCTTCCCGGTCTGCCGGGCGAGCCGCATGATCGCCTCGCTGTAGTCCTCGCGCTTCGAGCCGGTCGCGTCGGTGGCCTTGCTCACCTCGATCATCGCGCGCTCGAACTTCATCGACGAGCGCGTGGCCGCGCCCACGGCGGCGCCGGCACCGTAGACCGCGCCCGCCGCGAGGATCGGGACGCCCGCACCTTGCGTGAACTCCTTGCCAGCCCGGCGCGTCGGTCCCGGCCGGTGGGGAGACGGCCGGCCCGGCACGCCGCCGGGGCCGTAGGCGCCCGGTCCCCGGCCGCCGCCGGCCCGCGCTGCCCGACCGGCCTCCATGCGGAATCGCCGCGCCGCCGCTGTGGCCCGGTCGAAGTCGCGGATGACGGCCCCGAGCCCCTTGCCCGACCCGCCGAAGTTGATCTTCAGATCCTTGCCGGCGTCGCGGGTCGCCTTCTTGATCTTGTCCAGCTCGCGCAGGAATTTGCCGGCCTCGGCCAGACTGCCGACCTTGAACCCGAGCTTGGCGACCAACTCCTCGATGATCATCGGCGGCGTCCCTTCATGTGCTGGGCAGCCTCACGCTCGGCATGCAGCTTGGTCCGCTCGCCGGCGGCTTCCCGGAGATCCAAGATCTCGTGGAAGGTCGCGAGGTCGTCCAACGTGTAGACCGTGCGGAGATCGTGAAGGCTGCAGATGGCCGGATGGGAGAACCCTGGCGTCGGTCGCAGGAGGTACGCGTCGTCCCGAAGGTTCGGCGCGATGAAGTCGATCTCGCGCTGGGAGAGATAGCCCCCTCCGGCGCCCGATGATCCGCCTAGCGGGCCGCCAGGCTTGCGGACAAAAAATCCCGGAACTGCACCCCCATGGCGAACCACGCGACCTCGATCACGTCGTTCATGGCGGCCGGCTTCACGCCGACGATGCAGGGGTCGCTGCCGGCGCGGCAGGTCTGGACCATCCTGGCGAGGTAGTCCTGCACGGCGTTGGGATCGACATCGCCGCCGATCGTGCTGGCGATGAAGGCCTGATGCGCCCCGGTGCCGGCGACGCCCGAGGCGACCGATGCCATGACGGCTGGGTTGCCGCCGAACACGTTCTGCATCTCGACCAGGAGCTTGATCGTGTCCGCCGCGGGCAGCTTCTCGCATCGGTAGACGATGCCGCCGATCTTGGTCTCGCTCGCCATGGTGGCGCTCCTCAGGTTGATGTCGGGGTGGGCGAGGGCCGGCGGGCTGTTCAGCCCTGCGCGCGGCCGTTCCAGATCGGGCGCAAGTAGGCCGCTTCCTGGGCGTCGAAGGCAGGCAGGAACAGGGCCGCGGAGAGGGCCGAAACGACGCCCCACGTGGTGGCGCCGTTCGGCGGGACGCCGCGGGCCAGGTGCTCGACCGCCCCCTTGCTGCCGATCGCCTCGTCGGCCGCCGCGACCTGGCGCATCAGGGCGGCGAGCTCGCCGGCCAGCCGGGGATAGTCCTCGCGGAGCGCCGTCACCGCGGCGTCCTGCAGCTTCTTCGCGGCGGCGAGCCGGACCCGTTCGACGGCCGCCTCCTCGGCGCGGGTGACCTCGACAAGCCGCCGGTCGAGCGCCTGAAGGGCCGCCTGCTGCCGGCGGATGTCGAGGTCGAGCCGCACGAAGCGATCGGCGGCGCTGGCAGCCTCGGCACCGGGCACGAGCGGGTCGAGGCTCGTCGCCTCGGCTGCGTCGAGGGCGACCTTCAGGCGGCCGGCCTCGGCGGCGGCTTCGGAGATCAGCGCCGAGACGGCGCCCGAGGTGGTGGCAGCCGTCAGGACGGCGGCGACGCGATCGGAGAGGGGAAGCTGGTCCAACATGCTCAGCGCCTCGCGCGCAGGCGCTGCTGGGTCGCCACGACGATGCCCGAGAGGTGGTCGGCGCAGGTCGTCAGTGCCGACTTGGCGGCGTCCGTGACCATGCCGGTGCCGGCGCCGTAGCCGTCCCGCTGCATCGCCATGCGCGAGATGATCCCACGGGCATCGCTGATCCCCTGCTCCACGATGAAGGGGTCCTTGTCGTTCATCCGGCCGATGCAGTGCCGGATCTTGAACTGGAACTCGGAATGGATCTGCGGCATCGCGTCGGTGAACGTCATGGGCACGGCGGCATCCTTCGTGGTGGAGGCCCCGGACATGCTGTCCGCCATCATCAGGCCGAAGCGGAACACCTCGCCGTCTTGGAGGGTGTCGGGATTTTTGCCTGCGGCGATGAGCCGGGCCCGACGCTCGTCTTGGGTTTCGATCACTTTGTAGGCTCCGCAAGATCAGGTGCGGATCGGAACCTGCACCGGCTTCGCGGGGTGGCCTACAGCAAGAATGCGCTCTCTGCGTTTTCTGCGTTTTATGTGATTTCTGCGGGAAGAAATCTGTTGGCGCGCTCGCGATACGCCTCGAAAGCGTCGGATCGACGGTCCCCAGCGAGGTAGGCATTGAGCGCGGCGCGGTCGTCGTCGAGCAGCATCAGCAGGGCCGGCAGCGAGATCATCCAGGCGCCGTCAACGATGCGCCGGCCGATGTGGTGTTGCTCGGCCCATGCGCGGATCGTGGCGGGGCTTCGGCGCGCGATCCAGGCGGCGTGCTTCACCTCGCACGCCTCTTGCCGGTCCCAGGGTTTCAGCACCTGCGGCGTCATCGAGCGGCCCCCGGGTGGTCGGGTTGGGCGATCGGCGGCCCACCGCGGCGGTTGCGCGTCACCGGCCGCGCGGCGGGGTCGGTGTTCGGAGCCCATGCCACGGCACGCCAACCGGTCGGGACGCGGCTCCAGTGCGGGGCCGGGTGGCGGACGCTGGTCCGGGTGATCCAGCTTGCACCGCGGACGTGGTTCGTCGTCAGGCGCGAGCCGGCGTAGATCCAACGCTCGATGCGAAGGTCGACGGGGCGATCGAGCGGCACGGTGGTCAGCGGGTGCCAAGGCGGGGCGGGGACGGGCATGGGAACGCTCCGAGGCCAGAGGGGCCAGTCGCGAGGCAGATGGCAGATTGACGGGAGCGCGGGACGTGTTACGTGTGTTTCAACGAACGTAGCTTTTCGCGTGACGGGGTTTCGAGACCGATGGCCGAGGGCAAGTTCATCAGCTACCTGCGGGTGAGCACCGCGAAGCAAGGCGCGTCCGGCCTCGGCCTGGAGGCCCAGCGCCGCGCCGTTGCCGACTACCTCAACGGGGGCCGCTGGACCGTCATCAGCGAGGTCGTGGAGGTCGAGTCTGGCAAGCGCAACGACCGGCCCAAGCTCGACGAGGCGCTGCGCCTGTGCCGTCTCCATGGCGCCACGTTGGTGATCGCGAAAATCGATAGATTGTCCCGCGACGCTGCCTTCCTGCTCAACCTCCAGGCCGCCGGCGTCCGCTTCGTGGCGGCCGACATGCCGGAGGCGAACGAGATGGTCGTCGGCATCATGGCGGTGGTGGCGCAGGCCGAGCGCAAGATGATCTCGACTCGTACGAAGGCGGCCCTTCAGGCTGCCAAGGCCGCCGGGAAAAAGCTCGGTGGCTACCGGGTCGGCGCAGGGGTTACAGACGCCGCTAGGGTCAAAAGCGCGAAGTCCCGGCAGGCCAAGGCTGCCGCCCGCTCCGTGGACATCGCCCCAGTCATCGCAGAGATCCGGGCCGGTGGTGCGGTCTCCCTCCGCGAGATCGCTGCGGGGCTGAACGAGCGCCGCATCCCGACCGCACGCGGCGGCACGTGGTCGGCTACTCAGGTGCAGCGGGTGGCGGCTCAGGCTTAACACCTGCCCCGGCCTCGCGCGCTGCGCGCTCCTGGGATCGCCCATCTGCTGTCCTCCTTCCGATGCCCTTGCGGGCTCAGTTCCCGATGCCGTCAGGAGTCGGGGATGTCCTCGAGGAAGGCCCGGGCCCGCCGGACCAGCGCCCGGCATCCCCGATCCACTTCCAGAGCCTCGACCGTCCGCATGCCGTGCCGGTAGGCACCGTTCCGTTCACCCCTCGGTGCGCCGCTTCCGGGGGCGCCGCCGTGCATCCGGCACCTCGTCTTCCCGTTCACCGCTGGCGACTGGCAGGCGGTCCCGGCGCGGGTCTTCGCGCAGCATCGTGGCGCCGTCCGAAAGGGCGAGGGCTGCCGATCCAGTGAGTGCATGGGGTTGGTCTCCCTTTTCGAGGTAGCCCCCACCCTTCCCGGTGGTGACGTTGCCGACGATCGCCTGCCCGCCCTCGTGAACGTGCACATGCTCGACCGTGACCTTCTGCTCCCCGCCGCGCCGGAGTTTCGCCATGGCCTCGGCCTGGGCGGTGAAGGTCCGCAGGAGCTTCACTGCGAGGGTGCCGCACTCCTGCATGGCCGTTCCGCTGGTCGCCATCTTGGCCCGCGTCAGCATCTCCATGGCGACCTCGTTGGTGGCCACCATTTGCGAAGCCAGCATCGACTCGCACTCGTCCTGGGGCGCGATGCCGGACATGGCCGCCAGGGCCGCGTTGGTCTGCTCCTCGGTCGGAAGGTCCTGCCCCCGGTCCCGCATGACCGCCCCAAGGCGCCCGAACCCGCGTGATGCGAACTCCGGGGAGGCCGTGCCGAAGGTGTCCAGCATCCGAAGGTGGTGCCCGAGCGCGTCGGAATGCGGTGCCCCGTGAACGAGCACCTGGTCCTCACCGGTGGCCTGGATCTTGACCTTGAAGGGCACCCGGCGCTTCCCGAGCCTCTTCAGGGCCGCGGCGTTCTCCTGCTTCTCCCGAGCGTGGGGCTCACGCACGGCCTTGATGGTTGCCGGCGCTTTCATTGCATCCGCTCCCCAGCTGCTACGGGAAGGTCCGGGCGCTCCAGCCGCAGGTCCTCCGCAGCCTCCGCGAACGAGCGCAACGCTTCCGCCGCCCCCAGCATGTGATCGGTCGCCGCGTTCTCGCCGGCCTCGATGGCGGCGGCGGCGTCGCGAGCCGCGTCGATCACCGCTTGGACGCCACTGTTGAAGACGGCCCGTTCGGCAGCATTCAGCAGTCGGTGCTGATCGATGCCCGTGGGGAAGGGTTGCGAGGTCATGGTGTCTCCTAAGGGTCGGTGGATAGAGCGGATGGGGTCACCAGTCAGTGTCTTCGGGCTTTGCGCCTGGGCGCTGCGATGCCTTCGGAGGTGCCGGCGGCGCGCTCTCCGCAGCCGCGATGACAGCCAGAGCTGCATCGCGGCAGTCGATCGCTCGGAGGCACAGGCGGGCGGTGGCGGCGTACTCGCTCTGCACCTTCGTGCACGCCGCGATCACCTCGCAGATTTCAGAGTCTGTCCGGCATCATAATGTTTTCTGACAGAGCTTTCGGGTCATGAGGCGGATGGAGGCCAAGAGGACGAACGCTCGCCCTTTCCGGCTTTTGCATTCCCAATCCTTCGCGAGACGGCGGCAG
>NZ_VRVF01000122.1:0-7688 GCF_008040045.1 Methylobacterium sp. WL8
CCCCGGGGCAGGGGCAGGAGGAGGCCGACCGCGAGCCGCTGATCCTCTACGCCCTGGACACCACGGCCCAGCGCCAGCTCGAGCAGCAGATCGCGCAGACCCAGAAGATGGACACCGTCGGGCAGCTCGCCGGCGGCATCGCGCACGACTTCAACAACGTCCTCCAGGCGATCATCGGCTACTCGGACCTGCTTCTGGCGAGCCACAAGCCGACCGACCCGGCCTTCCAGGACATCATGCAGATCAAGCAGAACGCCAACCGGGCGGCGGGCCTCGTGCGCCAGCTCCTGGCGTTCTCGCGCCGGCAGACGCTGCGGCCGGAGGTGATGAACGTCGGCGAGGCGCTCTCGGAGCTGACGCTGCTGCTGAAGCGCCTGCTCGGCGAGCGCGTCGGGCTCGACCTCAAGCACGGGCGCGACATCTGGCCGGTGAAGGCCGACGTGAACCAGTTCGAGCAGGTGATCGTGAATCTCGCGGTGAACGCCCGCGACGCGATGCCCGGCGGCGGCCGCCTGCTGATCCGCACCGCCAACGTGCTCGACCCGGGCGCGGCGGCCAAACCCGACGGGCGCGGCGGCGCGCCGGCCGGCGACCACGTCCTGATCGAGGTGCTCGACACCGGCGAGGGCATCCCGTCCGACCTGATGGAGAAGATCTTCGAGCCGTTCTTCACCACCAAGGAGATCGGCAAGGGGACCGGCCTCGGCCTCTCGACGGTGTTCGGCATCGTCAAGCAGTCCGGCGGCACCATCGACGTGCAGTCGACGGTGGGCGAGGGCACCAGCTTCCGGATCTACCTGCCGCGCCACGAGCCCGCGGCCCTGCCCGAGCCGGCGCCGGCGCTGCCGCCGGCCGCGGCCGACGCGTCCGTTTCTGCGGCCGGCGCGCAGCCGGGGGGAGAGAACTTCGTCCTCGTCGGCGATCCGAAGGCCACGACGGCTCCGAAGACGCCTCCGCGAAAGCCCTCGGCCGACCATACCGGGCAGGGGGTGATTCTCCTCGTCGAGGACGAAGACCCGGTCCGCGCCGTCAACAGCCGCGCGCTCTCGGCCCGCGGCTACACCGTGCTCGAGGCCGCCTCCGGCATCGACGCGCTCCACATCGTGCGCGAGGGCGGCCATCAGATCGACCTCGTCGTCTCCGATGTGGTGATGCCGGAGATGGACGGCCCGACCCTGCTGCGCGAGATTCGCAAGCACCTACCGGACCTCAAGGTGATCTTCGTCTCGGGCTACGCCGAGGACGCGTTCCGCAAGAACCTGCCCGAGGGCGAGACCTTCAACTTCCTGCCCAAGCCCTTCAGCCTCAAGCAACTCGTCGAGACGGTGAAGGCGACGATGGCCGAGCCGTAAGGCGGCGGGCAGGCACGGAGATGACTCCTCATGGGGGCGATTCCACCCTTGCCCGATGAGAACAAAATAGGTACATCAAATGCAGGTTCCGGCGCATTGAGATGCGCGCCCAACCCCTGCATAAGGATGCCGAACGATGGCTCAGGCCGCACTGAAAGTGGTGGAAACCCCCGGCATGGTGGACAAGGACAAGGCGAAGGCGATCGACGCCGCGCTGTCCCAGATCGAGCGGGCCTTCGGCAAGGGCTCGATCATGCGGCTCGGCAAGAACGACAAGATCGCGGAGGTCGAGACCGTCTCGACCGGCTCGCTCGGCCTCGACATCGCGCTCGGCGTCGGCGGCCTGCCGCGGGGCCGCGTCATCGAGATCTACGGGCCGGAATCCTCGGGCAAGACCACGCTCGCGCTCCACACCATCGCCGAGGCCCAGAAGACGGGCGGCGTCTGCGCCTTCGTCGACGCCGAGCACGCCCTCGATCCGATCTATGCGCGCAAGCTCGGCGTCCAGCTCGACGACCTGCTGATCTCGCAGCCCGATACCGGAGAGCAGGCGCTCGAAATCACCGATACGCTGGTGCGCTCCGGCGCCATCGACGTGCTCGTGGTCGACTCGGTGGCGGCACTGACGCCCCGCGCCGAGATCGAGGGCGAGATGGGCGACAGCCAGCCCGGCCTCCAGGCGCGCCTGATGAGCCAGGCCCTGCGCAAGCTCACCGGCTCGATCTCGCGCTCGAAGTGCATGGTGATCTTCATCAACCAGATCCGGATGAAGATCGGCGTGATGTACGGCAGCCCGGAGACGACCACCGGCGGCAACGCGCTGAAGTTCTACGCCTCGGTCCGCCTCGACATCCGCCGCATCTCGACCCTGAAGGATCGCGACGAGGCGATCGGCAACCAGGTCCGCGTCAAGGTCGTCAAGAACAAGGTCGCGCCGCCGTTCAAGCAGGTCGAATTTGACATCATGTTCGGCGAGGGCGTGTCGAAGGTCGGCGAGCTGATCGACCTCGGCGTCAAGGCCGGCATCGTCGAGAAGTCCGGCGCCTGGTTCTCCTACAACAGCCAGCGCCTCGGCCAGGGCCGCGAGAACTCGAAGGGGTTCCTGCGCGACAACCCCGAGATCGCCGGCAAGATCGAGGCGTCGATCCGGCAGAATTCCGGGCTCGTCGCCGAGAAGATCCTCGAGAACGCCAAGCCGACCGAGGACGAGCTCGACGAGGGCGAGGCGTAAGTCCCGCACCGCCTCGAATCAGCCATCCAGAACGAAGAAGCGCGCCGGCCCGAGAGGGCGGCGCGCTTCTTCATGTCAGGGCCAACGAATCGAAAAGCGCCGGCCGAGTGAATCTCAGGCCGAAAAGCCCGTCGGCTCGAACAGAAAGTCGTCCACCGTCGGAATGCTGACCGAAAGACCGGCATAGGCCGGCTTCGACAGGCGCCACGGGCGCTCGGCGCGGGCGCGGATCGCCTCGGAGGGGCGCAGGCGGCGCAGCGAGCCCTCCGGCTCGACCTCCTCCACGGCGAGGAACCCGTAGACCTGCAGGCGGGACGCGATGAGCTTGGTCTCGCGATCGCCCGCGGCCACCGTGAGCGTCCCCGTGGCGTAGACCGCATCCATCAGCGCGCGCTGCTCGGACCGGCGTCGGGCCTGCCCCTCGCGCACGCCACCCTCGTACGGCAGAGGCCGGCCCGCGGCGGCGATCCGCCGGAAGGGGACGACGTTCTCGGCCGCACTCGAAACGCTACCCATACGCATCACCCTGACCGTCGACATCGCGAACCGCCGGGGGCGCAGCGCGCCGCCCCGACGAAGCGGAGAATTCGACCAATCGCTTTAATCTTCCGTGAGCGATGTCGGCCCGCATCCGGCACGACCTGCCCCGATCCGGCACGCCACGCCCGGATTGACGGGCCGCCCCGCACGGGGAACACAGCACCGCATCGGGCGGAGACGAGGATTTCGGGGCGATGCGGGGACGCGTTCTGGCGGTTGCGGAAGCCTCGGCCCCGGGCCTCGTCGCGGGCGACGACGGACGCCGCTACGCCTACGGCCTGACCGACCTGTGCAGCGCCGCCCCGCACGCCGGCGAGGCAGTCGACTTCCAGGTCGAGCCCGGATCGGGCGATTCGGCCCGGCCGATCGGAACGGCGCGAGACCTGTACCTGATTCCCGGCGTCGTGCCGGCCTTCCCGGAGGCTCCGACGCACCCGGTGGCGCTCCACGGCGCAGCCAGGCCGGACTGGACGCGCTTCTATCTCAGCCCGAACGGACGCGTCGCCCTCGGCGACTACTGGCTCTACGGCTTCCTCGTCCTGTTCGCCGTCAACCTGCTGCTGGGCTGGATCCCGGTCTTCGGCCAGATCGCTTCGCTCGTCGCCGCCTGGGCCGGCATCGCGCTCGCGACCAAGAGGTGCCACGACGTAAACCGCAGCGGCTGGTGGAGCTGGCTGCCGATCGTTCCGCTCGTAGCGGGGTTGGCGGCGGTTCCCCTGGCGCTGTCGAACGCCGGAGACGCCGCCGTCGCGGTCGTCGTGGTCTGCAGCCTCCTCGCCCTGATCGCCGGCGCATGGCTGTTCTTCGCCGTCCTGATCCGCCAGGGCGACCCGGGCGACAATCGCTTCGGCCCGCCGCCGCCCCGCATAAAACCTTAACCTCTCGTCGGAGGCGAGATTATCGGCCGGAAACCATTGACCCACCCGGCGATGGAGGCTAGAAGCGCGCCACTTCGAACGGCCCGGGGGCTGCTGACGAGGCTGGGCGACAAGCCCGACCGACCGTCGACGACGCGCCGAACCACCGTCGAAGGCTCACATCGCCTGACGTCCTCGTCAGATCAGTAGGTACGAGCGCGCCTGCCTCAACAGGGGTGCTCCTCTGCCGACAGCGCGCCAAGGGTCCTCACCGACCCCTGGCGCATATTCGTTTTGCGGATTTCCCTTCGGGGGCATTCGTGGGCGGCTCCGCAGGGAGCCACGTTACGTCGCACGGGATCGCGCAGCGCCGCGATCCGGAGGAAGAGGGCACCAGATGCCGACGATCAACCAGCTGATCGCGCAGCCGCGGAAGATCCAGCGGAGCCGCAACAAGGTGCCGGCGCTCAACGCCTGCCCGCAGAAGCGCGGCGTCTGCACCCGCGTCTACACGACGACCCCGAAGAAGCCGAACTCGGCGCTCCGCAAGGTCGCCAAGGTCCGCCTCACCAACGGCTTCGAGGTGATCGGCTACATCCCCGGCGAAGGCCACAACCTTCAGGAGCACTCGGTCGTCATGATCCGTGGCGGCCGCGTGAAGGACCTTCCGGGCGTGCGCTACCACATTCTGCGCGGCGTGCTCGACACGCAGGGCGTCAAGAACCGCAAGCAGCGCCGCTCCAAGTACGGCGCCAAGCGTCCGAAGTAAGCACGACCCGCCCGGACGTTTGGTCTGGGCGGACATCACGGCATTCCACTGCCTCGTAAGGATGTCGCCGGCGCTCCGAAGGGAGTTGCTCAAGGCGGCCTGCGCGGGGTGCTTAGACCCTTTGTCGTTCGAAAGAACCCGCCATGTCCCGTCGCCATTCCGCAGAGAAGCGTGAGATCATCCCCGACCCGAAGTACGGGGACATCGTTCTCACCAAGTTCATGAATTCGATCATGTACGAGGGCAAGAAATCGGTTGCCGAGCGGATCGTCTACGGCGCCTTCGAGATCGTCGAAAACCGCGCCCGCGCCAACCCGATCGAGGTGTTCCGCGCCGCGCTCGAGAACGTCGCACCGATGATCGAGGTGCGCTCCCGCCGCGTCGGCGGCGCGACCTACCAGGTTCCCGTCGAGGTCCGCACCGAGCGCCGTCAGGCGCTGGCGATCCGCTGGCTGATCCAGGCCGCCCGCGGCCGCAACGACCGCACCATGGTCGAGCGCCTGTCGGCCGAATTCCTCGATGCCGCGAACAATCGCGGCAACGCCGTCAAGAAGCGGGAAGACACGCACCGGATGGCTGAAGCCAACCGCGCCTTCTCGCACTACCGCTGGTAAGCGGCCCGACGCCCCTTTCGGAGAGATCCCGATGCCCCGCACCCACGCGATCGAGGACTACCGCAACTTCGGCATCATGGCCCACATTGATGCCGGCAAGACCACGACCACCGAGCGGATCCTCTACTACACCGGCAAGTCCCATAAGATCGGCGAGGTCCATGAGGGCGCCGCCACCATGGACTGGATGGAGCAGGAGCAGGAGCGCGGCATCACGATCACGTCCGCCGCGACGACGTGCTTCTGGCGCGAGAAGCGCCTGAACATCATCGACACGCCCGGCCACGTCGACTTCACCATTGAGGTGGAGCGCTCGCTCCGCGTGCTCGACGGCGCGGTGTGCGTGCTCGACGGCAACCAGGGCGTCGAGCCCCAGACCGAGACCGTCTGGCGCCAGGCCGACAAGTACGACGTGCCGCGCGTCGTGTTCGTCAACAAGATGGACAAGATCGGCGCCGACTTCTTCAAGTGCGTCGCCGACATCATCACGCGCGTCGCGGGCAAGCCGGTCTGCCTGCAGCTGCCGATCGGCGCCGAGAGCACCTTCCGCGGCGTGATCGACCTGATCAAGATGAAGGCGATCGTCTGGTCGGGCGAGGCGCTCGGCGCCAACTACGACGAGGAAGAGATCCCCGCCGACCTCAAGGATCAGGCGGTCGAGTACCGCACCAAGATGATCGAAGCCTGCGTCGAACTCGACGACGAGGCGATGACCGCCTACCTCGACGGCGTCGAGCCGAGCGAAGAGACCCTTCGCATGCTCGTCCGCCGCGCCGTGCAGCTGCGCGCCTTCCACCCGGTGCTCTGCGGCTCGGCGTTCAAGAACAAGGGCGTGCAGCCCCTGCTCGACGCGGTCGTCGACTACCTGCCGTCTCCCGCCGACCGCGGCGAGATCAAGGGCCTCGACTTCAAGACCGAGGAAGAGATCGTCCGTCATCCGACCGACAGCGATCCCTTCTCGATGCTCGCCTTCAAGATCATGGACGACCCGCATGTCGGGACGATCACGTTCTGCCGCGTGTACTCGGGCAAGATCGAGTCGGGCGCCAACGTGCTCAACTCCTCGCGCGACAAGAAGGAGCGCGTCGGCCGCATGCTCCTGATGCATGCCAACAACCGTGAGGACGTCAAGGAGGCCTTCGCCGGCGACATCGTCGCCCTGGCCGGCCTCAAGGACACCCGCACCGGCGACACGCTGTCGGACCCGGTCAAGGTCGTGATCCTCGAGAAGATGGAGTTCCCCGAGCCCGTCATCGAGATCGCGGTCGAGCCGAAGTCGAAGGCTGACCAGGAAAAGCTCGGCATCGCGCTCGCCAAGCTCGCGGCCGAGGACCCGTCCTTCCGCGTCTCCACCGACCAGGAGTCGGGCCAGACCATCCTTCGCGGGATGGGCGAGCTCCACCTCGACATCAAGGTCGACATCCTGCGCCGCACCTACAAGGTCGACGCGAACATCGGTCAGCCGCAGGTGGCGTACCGCGAAAAGCTGACCCGGCGGACCGAGATCGACTACACCCACAAGAAGCAGACCGGCGGTACCGGCCAGTTCGCGCGGGTGAAGTTCGTGGTCGAGCCGAACGAGCCCGGCAAGGGCTTCGAGTTCGCCTCGAAGGTGATCGGCGGCGCGGTACCCAAGGAGTACATCCCGGGCGTCGAGAAGGGCCTCAACTCGGTCCTCGGCGCCGGCATTCTCGCTGGCTTCCCGGTGGTCGACATCAAGGTGGAGCTGATCGACGGCGCTTACCACGACGTCGACTCCTCGGCGCTGGCCTTCGAGATCGCGTCCCGCGCGGCTCTTCGCGAGGCGTTGCAGAAGGGCGGCTCCGTGCTGCTCGAGCCGGTGATGAAGGTCGAGGTCGTCTCGCCGGAAGAGTATACCGGCTCGGTGATCGGCGACCTCAACTCCCGCCGCGGCCAGATCCAGGGCCAGGACATGCGCGGCAACGCGAACGTCATCAACGCGATGGTGCCGCTCGCCAACATGTTCGGCTACGTGAACCAGCTGCGCTCCTTCTCGCAGGGCCGCGCCAACTTCACGATGCAGTTCGACCACTACGAGGAAGTGCCGCGCGGCGAAGCCGACAAGGTCATCGCCAAGTACGCCTAGCTCCAGTACGCGTAAGCCGATCCTCGACATCCCATCCGCGACGCCGGCCTGACCGCAGGCCCGGCGCGCACCACTCACCGAACCGGAGGCTACCATGGCCAAAGAGAAGTTTGCCCGCACGAAGCCGCACTGCAACATTGGCACGATCGGTCACGTCGACCACGGCAAGACGTCGCTGACGGCGGCGATCACGAAGGTCCTGGCGGAGTCCGGCGGGG
>NZ_VRVF01000123.1:0-7651 GCF_008040045.1 Methylobacterium sp. WL8
GCGCCGGGTGGGGGCGCGAACCTGCCATCGTCCTCCGGGTCGGGGAGGAAAGGCCGGCGGTCGAAGTAGTCGGATGGCTCGTGCTGACCGTTAAATGTCACGCAGCCACCTCATCCGCTCGGATTGCGTCGTTGAGGTCGCCTGCGACCTTCAGCACGATGATCTCGACGGTTCGCCCCTCACGATGCCAGCGGGTGCCGACCTCGCGGGCCGCGCGGTCACTGGCGCCAGAGTCGCCGGTCTCGCCGAGGACGGTCAGGCCCTCGACGCCTGCCACGACCGGGAAGCCGCGCACGGCATCGACGGACCCGAGCGCCCATGTCGGGCGGACGCCGAGCTGCCGGGCGGTCAAGCAGGTCTCGACGCCTTCGCCAATCGCAAGGCCGAGCGTCACGTTCTCGTCGAGGTCCAGCTTGATTGCGGCGCCGGCTGCGGTCCCGAGCATTTTGCGGCCGACCTTGCGCCCGTCTGCGGTCAATGCGGTCCGGTGGATGCCGACCAGAGCGTTCGTGTGGATGCAGCGCAGCGCGGCCACCATCGCCGGAGCCGTGCCAGTGTCCCACGGGCAGCGAGGGTGAAAGCGCAGCGCCGTGCCGGCCACCTCGTCGGGCAGTTCGAGGCGGCGCGACCGCAAGTAGTCGGCGATAATCGTCCCGCGCGGGTCGGTGGCGGCCTCCCAAATCGCCAGAGCGCGGCGCTGGCGGGCGGCGACCTCTGCGGCCTCGCGCTCCTCCGCCTCACGGCGTTTTGCGCGGCGTTGCATGCTCTCGATTGGATCGGGTTGCCGGTCTGGGCTATCCGTCCGCCAATGGTCGGTCGGCAGGCCGAGCGCGCCGGCAACGTGCTCCTCGCAGTCGCGCCAATCGTCGCCCGCGTAGGAATGGCAGACGAAGCCTTTGCGCGACGAGTGCGAGAGCTTCACGGATAGGGACCGATCGGTCCGACGATGGCCGGGGCCAGGTGCAAGCACTTGCTGGCCGTGGACCTTGCCGCCGAGGGCGCGGGCGATTTCAGGCAGAGAGAGTGCTGTCATCCTCGACGGCCTCCATCGTGCGAGGGCGAAGGCGCCGCGCCGGAGGGCGCGACGAGGCTGTTCAGGGTGGCGGCGTTGTGGGGGGCAAGGAACGCATAAGCCTGCGCCGCCTCGGCTTCCGACACGTCGGTCTCGATGCCCTCGGGCGCGTAGCCGATCACGCGATGGGTGAGGCCCGGCGCAATCTGTCGGAGCCCGCAGTAAGCCCGGAAACCGGCCGGGATCACGGGTCGAAGCCCGACGCGGATTGCGGCCTCTTGCACCTCGGCGCGGGCGGCGAGGCGGATGCGGTGGCGACGATCGGGGCGGCGTCGGAAGAACCGGAGGTCACTGCCAAGGACGGCAACAAGCTCCGGCATCAGGTGGTCTAGGCGGGGGTCGGACCCGATCATGCGGCGTCCCCGTCATCATCGAGGAACGTCGCGCCGATGGAGCGGGCGAGTTCGCGGCCCTCTGCCATCGCGTCGGCGCGGTCGGCGTGCCAACCGTGGAGGCCGGCGCTGTCACCTGATCGGCTGAAATCGGCGACGAGCCAGCCGCCGTTCTCTCCCTCGACCAAGTAGACCGTGCCTCCGCCGCGAACGCGCATCGGCTCCGCAGGGCTGCGGGTTTGGAATGGGATCACGCGAGCGCTCATGCCGCTCCTCCATTCCGGGGAGCGGGGCGACGCTCGTCGGTAAGGGATGCGGCCGACAAGATCGCGGCCGAGGCACAGCGTATCGCGTAGAGGGTGCCCCGCACGTCGCCGAGGGCAGTGAACTCGCCTGCTGTCCGGCAGTACGCTTCGGCGGTCGCCACTGCGTCGCCGATGGCGCCGAGCACCGGCATCGGATCGGCTGGCACAGGATAGGGTCGGAGGGCTGGGCGCTGGGTCATCGCGCACCCCGCAGGTTCTCAGGGACCGCAAAGGCCAGCGAGGCGATCACAGCCCGGACGGCGGGGCTCAAGGGCACATGGGCTGCGACGGCACGGGCACGCAGCGCATCGACCTCTGGTCCGTCGGGCGGGGGCATTGGAACTGGCCGGCTCGAAACGGCTCGGTGGGAAATGGTTTTCGTCATTGTGGCACTCCTCTGAGGGGGTGCCGGCTTGAAAATCAGTGGCGCGACTTGCGCGGATGCGCTAGATACAACGGTGCTGAAGCGCTGTTCTAAGTTCCGCCGTCGGTCCTGATCTCTGGGCCGGCGGCTTTTCTATGCGGCGAGCGACTCGGGCTGCATGCCGAGCAGCTTTCGAGCGACATGCGCAGGCACGAGCACCGCGCGACCGATCTTCACGGCCTCCACGTCGCCAGCGTCGATCGCTCCGTAGAGACCGCCGCGGCTCATGCCGATTGCATCAGCAAGCGCGGCGACGCGCACGTTCTTACCGTTCCTGATCCGCTCAAGAAGCTCCAGCATCCCGTTCGGGCGGGGCGTCGGCTGCGCCTGCTCCATCGTGTGTGCCTGCATTTCGACCTCCGTTGGCTCGGCCTGACAGAGGTTCTTTCACAGGACGCCAGGTAATGCAACGCATTTTGCAGCGTTGTGCTGCGCTACGCGATTGACGGGCGTACCGGCTGTGGTTTAGGGCTGCTGACGCGAAAGACAGAGACGACACAGCGGACAGGAGAGATTGATGCCCGCCAAGCTGCCGGACGGTGAAGGGAAGAGGTTCGCCGTCACCATTCGAACGACGCGCGAACTCAAGGACCGCGTTGAGGCGACCGCCGCCGCCTCCAACCGCTCCGTTGCGCAAGAAATAGAACGGCGCATCCAATACAGCTTCAATATGGAAGATCACGAAGTTGCTTTGGAAAATACGGAAATATCAAAGTCGATAGACAAAGAAACTAACGACATGATCACGTGCATGCGCGCTTCGATTGGCGCTGCGATTTTTTTTTTTTATGTTAAGTGGAAATACGAGATCTACACGCGAGCCTCTGTAAGGGCGGCGGTTATTGCGGTGCTGGATACTACATTTAAGAAATATCCGGTTGATATAGATCCTGACGCCCTGGATAGGGCGCGCGCCACTCAGGCCGACAAGTTTGGTCGCCTGGCAGGTCGGATGATCTCGGGTGCGCAGAGCGACCCGGCCATGCGTGCTTGGATCTCCGAGATGGCTGACGCGGCGGAAGCTCGCGAAGGACTCAGCGCGAGCGAGAACGAGATAGACCCTAAAATGAGACCTTCTGCCACAATCAATGCTTTAATCGGCAAGGACGTGGCGTAACTAGAACGACACGGGTGCCATTAAACGAAATTCAGTGAGTATTACCCTAGCCATGCCTCTCGCGTTACTCTCCTGCATCACGCGGAGAGGACGCCATGCGCTCGGGCACGCTATCTCGGACCCGGATATTCAGGGCTGACCCTGATCTAGATGCGGCTGTTGCTGCTCGTGCGGCGCGTCAGGGTGTGCCGGTCTCGGCCTTCCTGCGCGACACGCTCCGCGGAGCCGTGTTGGCGCCTCCGATCGTCAGCCGCCCCTACGGCATCCACGCTCACGTTCCTGCCGCCAGCATTCCCGACGTGTGGCCCGAGGTCGTCGGCATGCTCGCCGCGGCGTGCGCCCGTCCCGGTTGCGATGAAACTACCGACACGCTGCGCACGGCCTGCGAACGCGAACAGGCGGGGGAGGAGCGTCCTGGCGCGGTACGCCCGCCACTCGCGGAACCAAGCGCGCACCATCCACCCGAGCGTGCCGAGGCCGAGCACGACTAACAGGGCGACGACCCATAGCGGCATGTCGGCGGTGGTCGGAACCTGCGCAGGTTGCATCACGGCAAGATGGCTAGCCTGAGCGCGAGTGTCGAGGTGCATCCGGGTCCTCTTCGCCGCGCCCATGCAACGCGGCGAAGAAGGGTCAGTGGCTCAGCTCTCGATGCGATGAAGGGCGCAGAGTTTGTTGCCGTCCGGGTCGCGCAGGTATGCGAGGTACATCTTTCCAGCGGAACCCGTGCGCTCACCCGGCGGATCTTCGACAGAGGTCCCCCCGTTCGCGACGCCGGCCTCATGCCAAGCCTTGGCCTCCTCAGCGCTTTCCATGGTGAAGCCGATGGTGCCACCGTTCGCTCCGAACGCAGCCTTCCCGTCAACAGGCTTGGTGATAAGGAGGCGACCACCTCGGTGGTCATAGACCAACCGGCCATTCGCATCCGTGATGCCGGAAGGCCCACCCGTCGCGGCGAACAAGGCGTCGTAGAACGCCTTCGTCCGGGCCATGTCGTTGCTGCCGATCGTGATATGGCTGAACACTGAGCCTTCTCCGTTCCTGTGAGCGGCTTCGGCTACCGCGTCCGACCCCGAACGTACAGGCTGTCCGCCTCCGCCCGTGAGGGCGCTCTGGAGGGCTGAACTCGAAGACCCATCGCCGGCTCTGACTGTCGGGAACCGAAATACCCATTCCCTGACTGTAGATTTGCCGACACGTTTTCCCGACAGGTTTGGCCCGGCTAGGGGCGTAAAATCGGACCGCCCGTTAAACTGACGGAAAAACGGTCGTTTCTCCGACCTGTCTCTAGAGGCAAGTGGAAGGGGTGGCTTAAGCCGGATCTCGGTCTATCCGCTCCTCGATGATCAGCGACGACAAGGTCATTCATTGCCCCTCTTCGCGATTTGGCGCAGCCAACATTCCGCGGACATCGTGGCTCCCAACGCCGTCGCAAAGGCGTAGGGCGACTGGGTCACGGATGTGGTGGACAACGCCGTAATGCTCCACCGATAAGAGCCCGGGTGTTGCCCGCTCGGGAACACTGAGATCACATGGCCGCGTTTCGTGTGACTTGTCATACCCTTGGTCATGCCACGCGGGTGCGAGCCTATTGTGGCCGGGGCAGCTTCGATAGGATTTCGAACTAACCGACTACCCGGCTCGCAACGCCATGTTGTCGGGGTGACCACGTCTCGCTACAGCGCGCCATGGACAAGCTCGAAGCCCTTCTGGACCGCCTCAAGACCCGTCAGCGCGACCTCATCATGGAAGCCGCTGAGTACGACACGATGCCGGCGGACAGCACCCTGAAACGGATCGCGGAGCTTGAGAACGCTATCGCGGCGGTGGAGGCGGTGGCTGACGAGGAACGGGGTCGGCGGCCACGATAAAGTGCAATAACCGGCTGCGGAGTTGGCGCGCTGACACCTCACCTAGGATCAAGCTTCGCCTGTGCAGGTGTTCTTCAAACCGAGCACGAGCCACCATCGCTACCGCCTGTTCCGGAGTCGCAGCCGGAGCTGCTGCCGGGAGAGCTATCCGATGAGTTTGACGAGCCGCTGTTTCCGTATTTCCGGCCTTTGAACCAATCGCCTTCGCGCCACATCTGGATCAGCGTCCACCCACCCGTGATCGCCACCCATGCGAGAAGCAAGGTCACAAGGCGTGGAGCATCAAGATGCTGGTCTGGCCAAACCAGCCATGACCAGATCGCGCCCCCGCCGATGTAAGCACTGCCGACGATGAGCACCCCGCCAAGAAAGGCGTGGCGGAACTCAACCGGACGCGGCTCGATCTCCATGGAAACCTCCGTCTGACCCGAGAATATGGTGCTGCGCGATTAAGAGCACCATCAGCTCGTTGCTCGATCCATTCTACTGCGTGTGCGGATAGCCGACTGAGCGGATCGGTTGACGTCGTCCGCCGCTAGTCGGCAGCCCTTTCGCGGTCTCTCACCCTCTGAATCAACAGGGTAGGAAACAGGAGTATTCGTGCCCTGCCGGGTTTGGCACCCACCCCCTACGCCCGTGGATCGGCGTGCCAGCCTCAACCACGCGGCCCATGCTTGATCGACGACCGTGATCAGGTTCGTGTCGCTCCTGAACCGTGATAGGCGTCGTTCGTCTACGGTGATGAGCCCGAGTGTGCGAGCCTCACGCAGGGCGCGCCGAACGGACGTTTCACTGACTCCAGCCAGCGAAGCGACCGCTCCGATCGCTAGGGCGCATCGCCCCCGCTTCGCCACCTCAGCTGCGATCACAGCAAGCACTGCCTGCTCTGCCAGGGTGAACCGTGCCGCAAGGACCGGAGGGAGCCTGCCAGAGGCCGCCCAGCGGCGACGGCGGGCCATCGAGGCATCCGTGCGCGGTCGCGAGCCTGTGCGGCTCCTGGGGGCTCCTGCGCGGTTCTCGACCTGTTCGGCAGATCGTTCGGTTCCTGACAGTTGCCGCGCTTCGATCAGTCCGGACAGCGTCTCGGCCTCGGCCTCGGACAGGTGTCCTTCCCCGAACGCCTTCCACAGCGCGGACGCGACAGCCGGCAACGCGGCGCGCGGGGCCGCCTCCGCCTGTTGGCGGATCTCGTAGGCATAGTTCATCGCTCACAGCCCTGCTCGGGCCGCGTCAAAGCAGGGGGCGCAGCGATAGCTGTCCCCGGCAAAAGGCAAAGCGCCATCGCCTCGGGGAACGACCCCGATTGACTCCCGGCGGGAGCTATGATGTCTGGGGAGCTGTAAGCGGTCTCCGCAGACCCATCGATTTCGACGGCCTCACCCTTGCCGGGGTGGGGCCGTTGGCGTTTTGGGCTTAGGTCTTTCTCGCGGCGCTAATCCCTTGATCCTCGCCGGCTCACGACTCGCCATAGGGCGCGTAGAAGCCGGACATGGCATGTCGGCTGGGGCACACGGTTAAGTCAACGGTAAGGGGCGCGGCCGGGCTTGCTACGCGGAGCTGGCAGCCTCATCCCGGCGCGATGATCCGGTCCGACCTCGTCCTACGCCTCGCCGCCCAAAACCCGCATCTCTACGAGCGAGACTGCCAAGCGGTGGTCGATGCGATCCTCGGCCGCGTCGCGGACGCACTGGTCACGGGCGATCGGGTGGAGATCCGCGGGTTCGGGTCGTTCTTGGTGAAGGAGCGGCAGGCGCGAGCCGGGCGCAACCCAAAAACCGGAGCGCCGGTGTCGGTCTCGGCCAAAGGCGCGCTTGTCTTCAAGGCCGGCAAAGAGATGCGGGATCGTCTGTACCCACAAGAGAGGCAGGCCCGTCCCCCGATCTGATCACGGGGCGACGGGTGCTTCGTCCATCACACCAGCGAACCGGTCCTGAGCCCGGCTTGAGGGCACGGTGCCCATGATCGGTTACCGGCAGGTCAACGACCTGACCAACCGGCTCCCGGATGGGAGGCGGCACACCCGTCTCGGCATTCCCGGTGAGGGGAGGGAGCGGGCGGAACGGTGACTTCGCTTCGCTCGTGACGACGACCCCGGCCTAGGGCAGGCGTGCACTGATGCGTCGGCCCCTTCGCTCTGTCTTCTTACGGTGACGACGGATCAGTGCACGGGGCTCAGGCCGCCATCCTGAGCACGTCCGGCGGCGCCTCCTGCCGGGATCGGAACGTGGCTGCAAAGGCTGCGAGATAGGGCGCCGGATCTGCACCTCGCGGGACATCCGGTAGCGCAGGCAGATCCCCAGACTTCAAGAGGCTGTAGAACTTCCTCCGGCCGACCCCGATTACGATCCAGGGCTTCAGCGCCTCCATGGAAGAGGATCGGGGCCGAACGCCCTCCTGGTCGCGCATGGCCCTGCGCGGGCTGATGGAGAAGAGTGCCGACGCCGATCTGCTGCGTGAGATGATCGGTTTTGCAGCCGAGCGACTGATGGAGCTGGAGGTGGGCGGCCTGACCGGCGCGGCCCACGGCGAG
>NZ_VRVF01000124.1:0-7574 GCF_008040045.1 Methylobacterium sp. WL8
CCCCTCCCCCATCCGGGTTAGACACCGCGCCCCGCAGCCATCGAGGACACGGACCGGATGATCGGCATCACGCATCGCATCGCCACCGAGCTCGGCGTCGCCGAGGCGCAGGTGCGGGCGGCGGTGGACCTGCTCGACGGGGGCGCCACGGTGCCGTTCGTCGCCCGCTACCGCAAGGAGGCGACCGGCGGGCTCGACGACGCGCAGCTGCGCACCCTGGAGGAGCGCTTGGCCTACCTGCGCGACCTGGAAGAGCGCCGCGGCGCCATCCGCGATGCGATCCAGGGCCTCGGCAAGCTCGATGCCGCGCTCGCGCAGAAGATCGCCACGGCCGAGACCAAGGCGCGGCTGGAAGACCTCTACGCGCCGTTCAAGGTCAAGCGCCGGACCAAGGCTCAGATCGCTCGCGAGGCCGGGCTCGGTCCGCTCGCCGAGGCCCTGCTTGCGCAGCCGGAGCGGGACCCCGTTCAGACCGCGAAGGCGTTTGCCGGCAAGGACGGGTTCCCCGATGCCGACGCCACGCTGGAGGGCGCACGCGCGATCCTGATCGAGCGCTTCGGCGAGGACGCCGAACTCGTCGGTAGCTTGCGCGAGGATGGCTGGCGGCGCGGGCGGATGCACGCCTCGGTCCGCAAGGGCAAAGCCGAGGCCGGCCAGAAGTTTGCCGACTACTTTTCCTTCGAGGAGCCGCTGACCCGCCTGCCCTCGCACCGCATCCTGGCGCTGTTCCGCGGCGAGAAGGAGGAGGTGCTCGACCTCGACCTCACGGATGCCGAGACGCCGCCCCCGGGCCAGCCGGCCTGGCAGGAGGCCCGGATCGCCAAGACCTTCGGCATCGGGGATCGCGGGCGGCCCGGCGACCGCTACCTCGCCGAGACGGTGCGGAAGACCTGGCGGACGAAGCTGAAGCCGGCGATCGACACGGATCTCCGCGCCCGGCTCTGGGCGGTGGCCGAGGCCGGCGCCGTGCAGGTCTTCGCCGGCAACCTGCGCGACCTGCTGCTCGCGGCGCCCGCCGGGGCGCGGCCGACGCTTGGGCTCGATCCGGGCTTCCGCAGCGGCGTGAAGGTCGCGGTGGTCGACGCCACCGGCAAGGTCGTCGCCACCGACGCGGTCTTCCCGCACGAGCCGCGGCGCGACTGGACCGGTGCGCTGGCGACGCTGGCCAAGCTCTGCCGCGCCCACGCGGTCGAGCTGATCGCCATCGGCAACGGCACCGCCTCGCGCGAGACCGACAAGCTGGCGGCCGAGCTCCTGGCCCGGCACCCGGAGCTGAAGCTGACCAAGGTGATGGTCTCTGAGGCCGGCGCCTCGGTCTACTCGGCCTCGGCCTACGCCTCCGCCGAGCTGCCGGACCTTGACGTGACCCTGCGCGGCGCGGTCTCGATCGCGCGGCGGCTGCAGGACCCGCTGGCCGAGCTGGTGAAGATCGAGCCGAAGGCGATCGGCGTCGGGCAGTACCAGCACGACCTCGCGGAAGGGAAGCTGTCGCGCTCGCTCGATGCGGTGGTGGAGGATTGCGTCAACGGCGTCGGCGTCGACGTGAACGTGGCCTCCGCGCCGCTACTCGCCCGCGTTTCCGGGCTGTCGGAGCGGGTGGCCGCCAACATCGTCGTGCATCGCGACGCGAACGGCCCGTTCCGCTCGCGCGCCGCGTTGCGCAAGGTCGCGGGCCTCGGCCCCAAGGCCTACGAGCTCGCCGCCGGGTTCCTGCGCATTCGCGACGGCAGCGACCCGCTCGACGCCTCGGGCGTGCACCCGGAGGCCTACCCGGTGGTCAAGAAGATTTTGGCCGCCACCGGCCAGCCGATCAACGCGCTGATCGGCAACGGCGCGGCGCTCAAGGCGCTGAACCCGCAGAAGTTCGTGGACGCGACCTTCGGCCTGCCAACCGTCGCCGACATCATCGCCGAGCTGGAGAAGCCCGGCCGCGACCCGCGTCCGGCCTTCCGCACCGCGACCTTCCAGGACGGCGTCGAAAAGATCTCGGACCTGAAGCCCGGGATGCGGCTCGAAGGCGTCGTCACCAACGTCGCCGCGTTCGGCGCCTTCGTCGACGTCGGCGTGCATCAGGACGGGCTGGTTCACATCTCCGTGCTGGCCGACCGCTTCGTGAAGGACCCGCGCGAGGTGGTGAAGCCCGGCGACGTGGTGCAGGTCCGCGTCGTGGAGGTCGACCCGGCCCGCAAGCGCATCGCCCTCAGCATGCGCTCGGACGACGGCCAGCGGCAGACGCGACAGGAACCGGCGCGACAGGAACCGGCGCGCCAGGAGCAGGGGCGCCAGGATCAGGGGCGCCGAGAGCAAGGTAGGCCGGCGCGCGAATCCGCGCCGCGGCCCGCAGCGCCGGCGGACGAGCCGGGCGGCGCGCTTGCCGAGGCCCTGCGCCGGGCGACGAGCGGGCGGCCGCGGGGCAATGGCTGACGGCGCCGTGCACACGCCTGCTCGAGCGAAACCGTTGCTACGGCAACGAAATTTTTACCAGTACGGTCCAGGCTTGCTGACGCGGGCGGCCGAAGACCGGGCCGCGGGGGATACCTTTGAATATCCAACCGGTTACGAAGGTGACAAGACCTGCGGGGGCGGTTAAGCTTAGGCACGGCGAGGTCGTGGACGACCGATGTTCCGGGCCCTTGGGGGCGCGCACGCGAGACGAGTGATGGCTGGACAGAAGACGGATCAACGGGACGTTTATGTCGGGCAGCGCATCGCGGAGCAGCGGCGCAAGGCGTCGCTGACCCAGCGCCGCGTCGCCCAGAGCTTCGGCATGTCGGCGGCCCAGCTGCAGAAGTACGAGAAGGGTACCAATCGCATCAGCGCGATCCATCTCGACATCTTCTCGCGCATGACCGGCGTGCCCCTCGACCACTTCTTCAGCGGCATGCCCCGCGACGAGGACCACGCCGTCGAGGGCTTCGCCGACGCGCCGCAGCGCCCGCTCGAGGGCGGCTGGCAGAGCGTGGCCGAGATGGTCGCCCGCCACGTCGCCGAGAACTGCTCGGCCGACACGCGCCGCGACTTCGCCGCCGCGGTCCAGGCCCTCGAGCGCAAGCTGAGCGGCTGACGCCGTCGATCCCGCTTCGGCGCACCACTGTACCGATCTAGCGTCCGCTTCGTGCGGTATAGCGGATCCGTTCGGCATTCCACCTTGACCCTGGGGGAAGCCGGTGCCAGAACTCCGGCCCTCACGACCGGGTCAAGCGCCGCGATTTCAGGAAGGCGCACCCGCCAACCGGGGTGCCCCGACAATGCCGCGTTCAGACTTCCTCTTCACCAGCGAGTCCGTCTCCGAGGGCCACCCCGACAAGGTGAGCGACCGGATCTCCGACACCGTGGTGGATGCCTATATCGCCGCGATGCCCGAAGCCCGCCTCGGCGTCGAGACGCTGACCACGACCAACCGCGTCGTGATCGCCGGCGAGGTCCGCGGCCCCGACTCGGTGACCTTCAAGGACCTGGAAGAACTCTCCCGCGAGGCGGTGAAGGACATCGGCTACGAGCAGGCCGGGTTCCACTGGAAGAACAACGAGGTGCAGATCTACCTGCACGCCCAGTCGGCCGACATCGCCCAGGGCGTGGACGCGGCCGGCAACAAGGACGAGGGCGCGGGCGACCAGGGGATCATGTTCGGCTACGCCGCCGACGAGACCCCGGAGTTGATGCCGGCCCCGATCTTCTACGCCCACAAGATCCTCAAGGACCTCGCTGACGCCCGCAAGGCGAAGCAGGGGGATGCGGCCAAGCTCGGGCCCGACGCCAAGAGCCAGGTCACGGTGCGCTACGCCAACGGCCGCCCTGTCGAGGCGACGCAGATCGTGCTCTCGACCCAGCACCTAGACGAGTCGCTCGATTCGGCCGACGTGCGCGCCATCGTCGAGCCCTACATCCGCGCGGCTTTGCCCGAGGGTTGGATCAACGAGGGCACGGTCTGGCACGTGAACCCGACCGGCAAGTTCGTCATTGGCGGCCCGGACGGCGATGCCGGCCTCACCGGCCGCAAGATCATCGTCGACACCTACGGCGGCGCGGCGCCTCACGGCGGCGGCGCGTTCTCGGGCAAGGACCCGACCAAGGTCGATCGCTCGGCGGCCTACGCGGCGCGGTATCTCGCCAAGAACGTCGTCGCGGCGGGCCTCGCCTCGCGCGCCACGATCCAGCTCGCCTACGCCATCGGCGTGGCCAAGCCGCTCTCGATCTACGTGGACCTGCACGGCACCGGCAAGGTCGACGAGGCCAAGCTGGAGGGCGTGCTGATGGACGCCCTCGACCTCTCGCCCCGCGGCATCCGCCTCGCGCTCGGCCTGAACAAGCCGATCTACGCCCGCACCTCGGCCTACGGCCATTTCGGCCGCGCGCCGGATGCCGACGGCGGCTTCTCCTGGGAGCGCACGGACCTCGCCGAGAAGCTGAAGTCGGCCCTGGCGTAAGGCTTCCACCGCGCGGGTCTTCCCTCCCCCTCTGCGGGGGAGGGAAAGCGCGTCGCGTCTTCTTCGAACACCCGAGCCCGGCCGTGACCGAAACCAGCCCCCCGGCCGACGCCCCCGAGCGGGCCTTCTTCGGCCGCCGCAAGGGTAAGCGCCTGCGCGGGCTGCAGGAGCAGCGCCTTGCCGAGCTGCTGCCGCGCCTGCGCGTCGCGCCGCCCGCCGAGGGCCGCCTCGATCCGGCGACGCTGTTTCCCGGCATCGCAGACGGTCCGTCCGAGGTCTGGCTCGAGATCGGGTTCGGCGGAGGCGAGCACCTGGCGGCTCAGGCCGAAGCCCATTCCGACATCGGCATCGTCGGCGCCGAGCCCTTCGTCAACGGCGTCGCGAAGCTGCTGCGCGCCGTCGACGAGCGCGGCTTGCGCAACGTCCGCATCCGCGACGAGGACGTGTCGCCGCTGCTCGCGGCCCTGCCGGATGCCTGCCTCGCGCGGGTCTACCTGCTCTATCCCGATCCCTGGCCCAAGCGACGCCAGCGCAAGCGCCGGTTCGTCTCGGACGAATCGCTCGCCGAGATCGCCCGCGTGCTGCGTCCCGGCGGCCTGTTCCGCTTCGCCAGCGACATCGACGACTACGTCGGCTGGACCCTGGTGCGCACCGCCCGCTGCCCCGCGTTGCGCTGGACGGCGCGCAAGGCCGCCGACTGGACGCAGCCCTATTCCGGCTGGCCCGGTACCCGCTACGAGGCCAAGGCGATCGTGGCCGGGCGCCGCCCGACCTACCTGGAATTCGAGCGCATCGCGTAAGGTAAAATCGGGGCGGCGGGCAAACTAAGCTGTTGTCGAAGCCGCAGAGGGCGCCCGACGGCTTGCCCCGGCTGGGCGCCGGCCCCATCTTGCTCCCGCCCAGCCGGGGCGCCCAACGGGCGTGCCCACCGGGGCGACGCTTTTCGAGACGGCGCGACCGCGCGTTCGAGGGGACGGTGTGACCGACAGGGACGATCACGGCCCAGTAGGCGGCTTGCACGGCCCGGTAGGCGGCTTGCACGGCCCGGCGGCCGACCCGCGCCACGCAGCCTTCGAGGCGGCGGCCATCGGGCTCGCCGTGCTGTCCGAGGACGGCGCGCAGATCCTTGAGGCCAACCCCGCACTCTGCGCCCTGCTCGGCCACGCCCCTGGTGCGCTGTCGGGAAAGCCGGCCTCCGACCTCGTCGGCGGCGGCCGGATCGCCGATGGCATCCATCCCTGGCTCCATGCCGGCGGCGGCTCGGTGGAGGTGCGGGTGCGCCGCTCCGGCGCCGGCGGCACGGTTCTCGTGGTCGAGGCCGTCGACGCCGACGAGGCGGCGCGCTCCGAGGAGAACCGCCAGGACCTCGCCGCCGCGGGTCTCGGCGAATGGCGCTGGGAGCAGGCCACCGGGCGCCTCGTGCTGTCGCGCCGTGCCGCGCAGATCCTCGGCCATCCCCCCGGCGACTCCGCGACCTGGGACATCCTGCGCGCCGGCCTCTCCGCCGGCGAGCCCGAACGCCTCCAGGCCGTGGTCCGGGACGCGATGGCGCGCGACGGCGCCTACCGCTTCGAGACCCGCCTGACGCGGGAGGCGGATGGGCGCGAGGTCGTCCTCGCCGTGCGCGGCCGCCCGGTCCACGCCGCCGACGGGCGCCGCACCGGCATGGTCGGCGTGGTGCAGGACGTGACCACGCGGGTCGAGGCGCGCGACGGCCTGGTCGCCCGCGACCAGCGCCTGCGGGTCGCCACCACGGTCGCCAGGCTTGGGATCTTCGAGTGGCACATGCTCGAGGACCACGCGATCTGGGAGAACGAGCGGATGTTCGAGATCTTCGGGCACGCGCCCGAGGACGGCACCATCGGCAAATCCGAGTTCTTGCGCGACACGCTGCACCCGGACGACCGGGCGAGCGTGCGGCTGGCGATCTCGCAGGCCCTGCGCGACGACGCGATCCTGCACACCACCGGCCGCATCCGCCGCCGCAGCGACGGCGCGTGGCGCACCATCGACCTCGCCGGCCGCTTCGAGCGCGACGCCCCGAACCGGCTGCCGCGGCGGTTGATCGGCCTCGTCGCCGACGTCACCGACCAGCGGCTCGCCGAGGAGCGCCAGGCGCTGCTGATCCGCGAGCTGCACCACCGGGTGAAGAACACCCTGGCCACGGTGCAGGCGATCGTCGGCTCGACCGCGCGGACGGCGTCGAGCATCGACAGCTTCTATGAAGCCTTCGTCGGCCGCATCAAGTCGCTCGCCCACACCCATTCGGTACTTACCGAGGCGACCTGGCAGACCGCGGACCTGCGCACGCTGCTGCTCAGCGAGCTGCGCCCCTACGCCGAGGCGCAGACGCGGGAGGGCGAGGCCGGCGAGGGGGACGGCGTCTTGGACGGCCGCATCACGCTGGACGGGCCGGACACGGCGCTGCCCTCTGAGATCGCGGTGCCGATCGGCATGGCGATCCACGAGCTCACCACCAACGCGGCGAAGTACGGCGCACTTTCCAACCGCCGCGGGCGGATCTCGGTCGCCTGGACCATCCTGTCGGGCGGCTCCGCCGGGATGCTGCATTTCGCCTGGCGCGAAAGCGGCGGCCCGCCGGTGGAGCCGCCCCGCCGCCAGGGTTTCGGCTCGCGCCTGCTGCAGCGGGTGCTCACCACGCAGGTCCAAGCCGAGGTCGAGACCCTCTACGCCCCGGACGGCTTCGCCCTGACGATGCTGGCCCCCCTCCCCGTCCGCAACCCCGGTCTCGACCCGCCGGGCTAAGCCGCTCGACGCCCTCTTGCGGCCGGAACTACGGGTTCACGCGTCGCGTAGGCGCAGTCGCCACCCTTTCCTCCCTCCTCTGCGGGGGAGGGTGGCCCGCGACCTACCTCAGGCCGCGCCGCGGTTGCCGCCTTCGCCGCCGGCTTCGACGAAGGCCTTCAGCTCGTCGAGGGAGGCGAAGGTGAAGCGGCCCTGCGGGGTGTCGGCTTCGATCGCGCCGTCGGCGTACATCACGTAGGTGTTGCCGCCCGACGCATAGCGGCCGACCACCTCGCGGGCCGCAGGCTCCGGGGCCGCCTTTGCGGGCTCGGCGTCGAGGCTCGGGCGCAGGGCCGGCTCGGCCGGGGCGAACAGGTCGTCCTCCGGCTCGGGGGGCGAGGC
>NZ_VRVF01000125.1:0-7175 GCF_008040045.1 Methylobacterium sp. WL8
TCATCGTCGGCATCTCGGGCGGCGAGTTCGGCGTGCAGTGCCACGTGACCGCCTACGACGCCAAGACCGGCAAGAAGGTCTGGCGCGGCTACTCGATCGGCCCGGACGACCAGATGCTGGTCGACCCCGAGAAGACCACCCACCTCGGCAAGCCGGTCGGCAAGGATAGCTCGACCAAGACCTGGGAAGGCGACCAGTGGAAGACCGGCGGCGGCTGCACCTGGGGCTGGTTCTCCTACGACCCGAAGCTCGACCTGATGTACTACGGCTCGGGCAACCCCTCGACCTGGAACCCCAAGCAGCGTCCGGGCGACAACAAGTGGTCGATGACCATCTGGGCGCGTAACCCCGACACGGGCGTGGCCAAGTGGGTCTACCAGATGACCCCGCACGACGAGTGGGACTACGACGGCATCAACGAGATGATCCTCACCGACCAGAAGGTCGGCGGCAAGGACACCCCGCTGCTGACCCACTTCGACCGCAACGGCTTCGGCTACACCCTGAACCGCGCCACCGGCGAACTCCTCGTCGCCGAGAAGTTCGACCCGGTCGTCAACTGGGCCTCCAAGGTCGACATGGACAAGGGGTCGAAGACCTACGGCCGCCCGGTCGTGGCCGAGGCCTACTCGCCCGAGCGGACAGGCGAGGACGAGACGACCGCCGGCATCTGCCCGGGCGCGATCGGAGCGAAGAACCAGCAGCCTGCTGCGTTCTCGCCCGAGACGCGGCTGTTCTACGTGCCGACCAACCACATCTGCATGAGCTACGAGCCGTTCCACGTCACCTACACGACAGGCGTGCCGTTCGTCGGCGCCACCGTCGGGCTGCAGCCGCCGCCGGGCGAGACCCGGACCGGCGCGTTCCTGGCCTGGGACGGCGTCGCGGGCAAGATCAGGTGGTCGAACCCCGAGCCGTTCTCGGTCTGGTCGGGCGCGCTCGCCACCGCCGGCGGCGTGGTCTTCTACGGCACGCTCGAGGGCTACCTGAAGGCGGTCGACGCGGCGACCGGCCGGGAACTCTACCGGTTCAAGACCCCGTCCGGCGTCGTCGGCAACGTGATGACCTACCGCCATCGCGGCCGCCAATACGTGGCGGTGCTCTCGGGCGTCGGCGGCTGGGCCGGCATCGGCCTCGCCGCCGGCCTCACCGACCCGGCGGACGGCGCCGGCGCGGTCGGCGGCTACGCGGCCCTGTCGGACTACACCGCCCTCGGCGGCCAGCTCACCGTCTTCGCCCTGCCGGAACGCTGACGAAACCGTCTTGATGATCCAGCCGCGCGTGCCCCGAGCAAGGTCCGCGCCGACTCTGAAGCGTGGGCCCTCCAGCTCGGCGGGCAGCGTCTCGCATCGCGAATGATATAGGAAATTAAGCTAGATGTTCTCGTTGTGTTCTGGTATCTGATCCTAGTCAAATGCGATTCGGATCGATGCCATGGCGAGACAACCAAGGAGCGGTGACGAGGTCCGGCAACTGAAGGGGCTTCTGGCCGGGCTCTCCCTCGACACGAAGCTGCTTCGCCTGGAATAGGCCCTGCGGCGGAAGGACTGGTCCGACCAGGAGCGCGCGCCGGCCGGGCAACCG
The DNA here is from genome assembly GCF_008040045.1 of Methylobacterium sp. WL8. NCBI lineage: Bacteria > Pseudomonadati > Pseudomonadota > Alphaproteobacteria > Hyphomicrobiales > Methylobacteriaceae > Methylobacterium > Methylobacterium sp. WL8. Next base: position 1,585 of record NZ_VRVF01000125.1, read on the forward strand.
AACGGCGGGCAATGGGTCGGCGACGGCAGCGGGGATGGCGGCACCATCGATCCGGGCGTGCTGCGGCTGATCAAGCCGCAATGGGCACAGATGCCCGCGGCCGAGCCCACGCAGACACGCGAAGAGACCCGTCTCGACGACGGAACCCGCGTCCTCTCGATCCGCATTCGCGCGGGCCGGCGCGACTTCGACGAGCAGCATACGGTCACCGCGCCGGACGGCGAGAGCCGGGTCTTCGAGACCCTCGGCGCGACGCAGACGATCCGCGACGGCGTCTCCGGCGAGATCCTGGGCCGCAGCACTTTCACGGCAAACGGTGCCGAGCCGGACGCGACGGTGCAGCCCGCCTTCCTGCCGGCAGTTCCGCTTGCCCTGGCGGCCGTTCGGATCCTGCGGACGCTCGAGCTCGCCGGTACGCTCTTCGCGACGCTTTCGGCGCAGCGGGGTCGCTACGGCACCGTCCTCGGCACCACGGCGCACGAGTTCCGTGGGGCCGAGGATTTCAGGCACATGCCGGCGATCTGGGTCGGCCCGCTCGACCAGGCATCCCTCGACGCCGCTTGCCCGAAGACCGGTGAGATCCAGACCCAGCTCGACGCGGTCGCCGCGGCGGTCCGAGGAAGCGGTGTGTATCGAACGCCGCAAGCCGTCGGCACCGCGATCCACGTGCTGATGGATCGTTGGGCAAAAGCCCAAGACATCGCCAATTTCAAATCGGAGCTATCGATCCTCAAAAATGGAGACGAGGGCACGTATGGTCAATCCGGCACGAGCCGCCTCGACCAATACCATCGTCCGCAGCCGGCCGTCGCCTGCGTCTATGACTATAAGACGGGACTTCGCGGCCTCAGCTGGTCCGAGTGGGTGCGCTACGCCACCAGATCGAAGACGTATTTTCCGGCAACGCAACGGATCATCGTCATACAGATGCGGGAATCGCGATGACGACCAAGAAGCAGTTGGCTCGGCTTTTCCGGGACGTGCTGAAGCACAATCCGGATTTCGTCCAAGTGAACCCGCATGCGATCTGGATCCGCCCGATCCGTCATACCATCGCGCAGGTCTACATCCATCGCAGCAGCTCTGCGGATGTGTTTTGGCCCAGGTACAGTATCACGCCCTTGTATTGGGGTGGCGCGACCTGGGATTGGGTTGTCGGAAGTTTTTCCGAGGGATTTCGACGCGAGCCCCGACCGGCCCCCTTCACGCGGGACTACTTTCTCCAGCCCGATTACCAGCAGAGGCCGGAATTTCCCAAGCTCGCCGCGTGGGCGGCCACGGTCGGGGACTTCGCGTGGGCCGATCCCGAGATCGGCCGCATCTTCACGCGTGCGGTCGAGGAGCAGGTCCTGCCGCTGCTGCGCCCGATGGCCCTCGACCACCATGCCTATCTGGACTTCTACCGCAGCCACATCGTCCCGAGCCTCGGCCTTCACGACGAGCAGCGCATGGCGATCGCCCTCGCGGCGGGCGCGCTGGACGAGGCGCGCGAATACCTCGCCCGGATCTGGCGGTGGTACGAGAGCGACACCTACGGCGATTACGAGCCGCCGGAGATCCTCGACTATCCCAAGCGCGGCGCGCGCACGCGGCGCGCCATCGAGGCCTGGGAGAAGGCCGGCAGCTGCACCGACTACCGGCGCCGCCGCCGCCGCATCCTCGAGATCGTCGAACCGCTGCGCACCGGCGACCGTGCGGCCCTGGCCGTGATCCTACACCGCTGGGAGGCCGAGGCGGCGCGCTTCCACAAGGTCGAGCCATGGTGGGAGCCAACGCCGTTTCCCATCGAGGAGGGGTGACCCGGGCGACCGACGATCCGACGCCGCGGGAGCCCTTCCGCGGCTCTGGATCGATCCATGAGTCGTTCCGGGTCGTCCGGCATCGTCGGGCCCATGCAACGCCGCGCCAAGCGTAAAGACGCTTGAATTCTGCGCGTTCACCCGCTAGATCGTTCGTCATCAGTTCTGGTTGCAGTCGTGAGGCTGCGGTTCGGGAGTGGGCCCCACCGGGTCCGCTCTTTTTTATTGCCGCAAGCCTTGGTCGCCCCCGGCCGGAACGCCGCCCCGTCAGCGAGCCCGACCCTGAGCGCAGTCATGTCCGAGCCGTCCGCCGTCCCCTCGCCCGAGCCGACCGAGAAGCGTCTCGTTCGCGAGACCGGCGTCGCCGCGCGCGTGGCGCAGGTGATCGAGGGTCCGATCGAGGGCCTCGGGTTCCGTCTCGTGCGGGTGAAGGTGTCGAGCGCCAACGGCTGCACCGTGCAGATCATGGCCGAGCGCCCGGACGGCTCGATGTCCATCGACGACTGCGAGACCGTGAGCCGCGCGATCTCGCCGATCCTCGACCTCGATGACCCCGTGGGCATCGCCTACTACCTCGAGATGTCCTCTCCCGGCATCGACCGGCCGCTGGTCCGGGTCTCGGACTTCGCCCGCTGGGCCGGCTACGAGGCCAAGATCGAGCTGTCCGTGCCGCTCGACGGGCGCAAGCGCTTCCGCGGGATCATCGGCGAGCCGGATGCGGCGACCCTCACCGTGCCGGTCGACCTGCCCGACGTGAAGGAAGGCTTTCCGAGCCGGGTCTCGGTGCCTCTGCGCGACCTGTCCGAGGCGCATCTCGTCCTGACCGACGACCTGATCCGGGAATCGCTGCGCCGCGGCGGCGGAACCCCGGAAGATCTCGACGCGGATTTCGACGGCGAGTCCGACGCGGACGACGGGGAGGAGGCGCCCCTGCCGCCTGCCCCGTTCCCGAAGCGGCTGAAGGCCTCCGCCAAGCCGAAGGCCGCCAAGCCGGTCAAGGCGAAGCCCGCCTCGGACGCGCCGAAGAAGCCCGTGACCACCAAGGCGGCCCGCCTCAAGGACCGCGACTCGCTTCACTAGAGCATCGCAGCCCGGCCCGCTCGCAAGGCGGCGCGCCGGAGCGGCACCCCAAGAGAAGGACCGACACAGATGGCCGTCGTCAGCGCCAACCGGCTCGAACTCCTGCAGATCGCCGACGCGGTCGCCCGCGAGAAGGTGATCGATCGCTCCATCGTCATCGACGCGATGGAGGAGGCGATCGCCAAGGCCGCGCGCTCCCGCTACGGCGCCGAGACCGACGTGCACGCCGAGATCGACAACAAGACCGGGGCGCTGCGGCTCTCCCGCCACCTGCTCGTGGTCGATCTCGTCGAGAACGACGCCCGCGAGATCACCCTCGACCAAGCCCGGCGCTACAATCCGGGCGCGCTCGTCGGCGACGTGATCTCCGACACCCTGCCGCCCTTCGACTTCGGGCGCGTCGCCGCGCAGTCGGCCAAGCAGGTCATCGTCCAGAAGGTCCGCGACGCCGAACGCGACCGCCAGTTCGACGAGTACAAGGACCGCATCGGCGAGATCGTGAACGGCCTCGTCAAGCGCGTCGAGTACGGCAACGTGATCGTCGACCTCGGCCGCGGCGAGGGCATCGTCCGGCGCGACGAGATGATCCCGCGCGAGACCTTCCGCCCCGGCGACCGCATCCGCTCCTACCTGTTCGACGTGCGCCGCGAGGTGCGCGGGCCGCAGATCTTCCTCTCGCGCTCGCACCCGCAGTTCATGGCGAAGCTCTTCGGGCAGGAAGTGCCGGAGATCTACGACGGCATCGTCGAGGTGAAGGCGGTCGCCCGCGACCCGGGCTCGCGCGCCAAGATCGCGGTGATCTCGCGCGACGGATCGATCGACCCGGTCGGCGCCTGCGTCGGCATGCGCGGATCGCGCGTCCAGGCGGTGGTCGGTGAACTCCAGGGCGAGAAGATCGACATCATCCCGTGGTCCGAGGACCAGGCGACCTTCATCGTCAACGCGCTGCAGCCGGCGGAAGTCGTCAAGGTGGTGCTCGACGAGGAGGCCGACCGCATCGAGGTGGTGGTGCCCGACGACCAGCTCTCGCTCGCCATCGGCCGCCGCGGCCAGAACGTGCGCCTGGCCTCGCAGCTGACCGGTTGGGACATCGACATCCTCACCGAGGCCGAGGAGAGCGAGCGCCGCCAGAAGGAGTTCGCCGAGCGCACCACCGTGTTCATGGGGGCGCTGGACGTGGACGAGACCGTGGGCCAGCTGCTGGCCGCGGAAGGCTTCCGCAACGTGGAAGAGATCGCCTACGTCGATATCCAGGAGCTGTCCTCGATCCAGGGCCTCGACGAGGAGACCGGCGCCGAAATCCAGGCGCGCGCGCAGGACCACCTCGCCCGCATTGAGCAGGAGCACGACGACCGCCGCATCGAGCTCGGCGTCCAGGACGAGCTGCGCGAGATCGACGGCCTGACCACGCCGATGCTGGTCTCGCTCGGCGAGAACGACGTGAAGACGATCGAGGACTTGGCCGGCTGCGCCACCGACGACCTCGTCGGCTACACCGAAGGCCGCGGCCCGGAGGCCAAGCGCCACGCCGGCTACCTCGACGGCTTCGAGGTCTCCCGCACCGAGGCGGAAGGCATGATTATGGCCGCGCGCCTGCACGCCGGCTGGATCGACGCCCTTCCCGAGCCCGAGACGGCCGAAGGCGAGGCGGAGCCCGCCGAGGCCGAAGCGAACTGAAGGCGCGAGGTCGGGCGACATGATCCAGGCCGCGCAGCCGACGGCTGACGAGGGCGTCGAGGAGATCGCCCTCGACGCCGGGCCGAATCGCGGCCGTCAGGGTACGCTGCGCACCTGCATCGTCACCCGGACCGTTCAGGCGCCGGACGCGATGATCCGGTTCGTCCTCGGGCCGGACGGCGCCGTCGTGCCGGACCTGCGCGCGCGCCTTCCCGGCCGCGGCGCCTGGGTCAGAGCGCGCCGCGAGGACGTCGCGACGGCCGTGAAGAAGCGGGCGTTCAACCGGGCGTTCAAGACGCAAGGCGCGACCGCCGCCACCGACCTCCCCGACCGGATCGCCGAAGGCCTGCGGGCCGACCTGCGGCAAGCGATAGCCCTGGCCAACAAGGCCGGCTGCATCGTCACCGGCTTCACCAAGGTCGAGGCTGCGATCGGCGCGCAGCCGCGGGTCGCGGCCGTGATCCATGCGTCCGACGCCGCCGCCGACGGCCGCCGCAAGATCGCGGCGGCATTGCACAGGCGCCACGGCGATGCCATATCCCGCATACCGATCGTTGACGACTTGTCCGAAGACGAATTGGACATGGCCTTAGGTCGGGATCATGTGATACACGCTGCGCTCGTCGCAGGAGTCGGGGCCGCCGGCTGCCTGGCGCGTTGGCGTCGGCTACGCTCCTTCGAGGGCGTCGCCGCGGCGATCGAGGAGCGCGGATCCGCCGGATACGGCGGGGATGCTCCCCCTCTGCAAGACGATGCCGTGACGGATCAGGCCGGCGCTCCGCGGGTTGCCGGTTCACGCGACGATGGAAACCCTCAGGGTTCAGGCTGAATGAGCGACACGAATAATCCGGGCGACAAGACTCTGAGCAAGACCCCTGCGAAGCCGCTTTCCTTGAAGCGTCCGATCGAACAGGGGACCGTGCGCCAGAGCTTCTCCCATGGCCGCTCGAAGCAGGTCGTGGTCGAGACGGTGAAGCGCCGTGTCATCGGCGCGGCGCCGGCGCCCGTCGCCCCCATCGCGGCCCCGACCCGGGT
>NZ_VRVF01000126.1:0-7142 GCF_008040045.1 Methylobacterium sp. WL8
AAGACATCGACCTGACGCAGCTTGGCGACGATCTCTTCAGCCGTATGCTTCTTCCGTCCCATGAAAATATCCTCCACATGGCTTGAAGCCATACCTCAGGGAGGACCACTTTTCAGGAGGCAGGCCAAGTTTGATCGGCCCCCACGAGGTGGTCCAAGGGTGAAGTTATACCAAGCCTCTCTGAGCAGGACTCATGTGGGGTAGCGTCGGCATCTCGGTCGTGATTCTTTCCTTAGGTTTGGAGCCTGAGGAGGATGTCATGGCTGCGCTGGTGCCGCTGCGGTCGGACTTCGATGCCGAGGGCGTGCGTGCTCTTGCCAAGGGGGCGCGCGATCCCGCCCAGACGCGGCGCTTGCTGGCTCTGTCGGCGATCTATGCGGGCGGCGCGCGCTCGGCCGCCGCCGCTCTCGGCGGGGTCGGGCTTCAGACGGTGCGGGACTGGGTCGTGGCGTTCAACGCGTACGGTCCGGACGGGCTGATCGGCGGCAAGGCGCCCGGGGCTCGCCCGCGCCTGGCCGCCGAGCAGCGAGAGGTGCTGCGCGCCCTGGTCGAGCAAGGTCCGCGGGCCCGCCCACGGGGTGGTGCGCTGGCGGCTGGTCGATCTCGCCCAGATCCTGTTCCAGGACCACGGCGTGTCGGTGTCCGAGCAGACGCAGAGCCGGGTGCTACGGGCCATGGGCGGGACTATCGGAAATTCCGTGTGTGGGCGGCGGGTTGCACATCAGGCCGCCATGGCCCGGGTGAAGCGCTTGCCGAAGATGACGGCGAACTGGGCCTTGGCCATGACCCACTCACGCGGACCCATCTTCCACGCCTTCTCGGAGCGGTTCAAGACCAGGTAGAGCAGCTTCAGCGCGGCCTCGTCGGTCGGGAAGTGGCCCCGGGCGCGCACGGCCCGGCGTAGCGTGGCGTTCAAGGCCTCGATGGCGTTCGTCGTGTAGAGGATCCGGCCGACGTCGCCAGGGAACGCGTAGAACGGCACGACCTCACTCCAGGCCCGCCGCCGACTCTGGCCGATGGCCGGGTACTTCCGGCCCCACGCGCTCGCCTCGAAGGCAACCAAGGCCGTCTCGCCGGCTGTGGCGTCGAGCGCGCGATAGATGTCCTTGAGCGCGACCGCCACCGCTTTGCGATCCTTGTAGGAGACGAAGTCGAGGCTGTGGCGCAGCAGGTGGACGATGCAGGTCTGGACCATCGCGTCGGGGAAGACCGCCCGGATCGCGTCGGGGAAGCCCTTCAGCCCATCGACCACGGCAAGGAGCACATCTTCGACGCCGCGGTTCCTGAGCTCGTTCATGACCCGCAGCCAGAATTTGGCGCCCTCGTTCTGCTCCAGCCACAGGCCGAGGATCTCCTTGGATCCGTCGGCGCGCACGCCGAGCGCGATGTGCACGGCCTTGTTCCGGACGAGGCCCTCGTCGCGCACCTTGATCCGCAAGGCGTCGAAGAACACGAGCGGGTAGACCGGCTCCAACGGCCTGGCCTGCCAGGCGGCGACCTCCTCCAGCACCGCGTCGGTCACCGTGCTGATCAGGTCGGGTGAGACCTCGATCCCGTAGAGCTCGCGCAGGTGCCCGACGATCTCTCGGGTGCTCATGCCGCGGGCGTACATCGACACGATCTTGTCGTCGAAGCCCGGAAAGCGGCGCTGATAGCGGGCGATCAGCTGCGGATCGAACGTCGCCTGCCGGTCGTGGGGGATCGCCAGTTCGATCCGGCCCGTCTCGGTCATGACCGTCTTGCGGCCGTAGCCGTCGCGGCTGTTGCCGGCGTCCTCGCCCGCCAGATGATGGTCCACCTCGGCGTTGAGCGCCCGCTCGGCCAGGGCCTTCTTCAGCCGATCAAGCAGGCCGTCGGCTTCAAACGCCGCCTTCGGATCGGCACCGGCCAGCAGCTGGTCCAGGATCGCGTCAGGGATGTGGGGTGCTTTGCGTCGTGCCATCGGAAACCTCCTTCGGGTCCACTATGGCCGCCTCCACACGAAATTCCTGACAGTCCCGCCATGGGCTACCGCAAACTCTCGGCCCGCCCGCGCCACCACGCCCAGGATCCGGACGCCATCCCGGTTTTTAAAAAAGCTTCCCCGCCCGCCTGGAGGCGATCGCGCAGGCCGTCGGCGGCAAGCCGATGGAGATCTGGTTCGCCGACGAGGCCCGGGTCGGCCAGAAGAACACGATCACCCGGCGCTGGGCCAAACGCGGCACGCGCCCCGCGGCACCCAAGGACCAACGCACCCGGCCTACCTATTCGGGGCGATCTGCCCGGCCAGAGGCACCGGGGCCGGCCTCGTCATGCCTCGCTGCACCACCGAAGCGATGGCTCTGCACCTCGAAGAGATCGCCCAGGCTGTCGCCCCCGGCGCGCATGCCGTCCTGCGGCTCGATCAAGCCGGCTGGCACACGACCACGAAGCTCGCTGTGCCCGCCAACATCACGCTGCTGCCCCTGCCCCCCCGCGCCCCCGAACTCAACCCCGAACTCAGCCCCGTGGAGAACCTGTGGCAGTTCATGCGTGACGACTGGCTCGGCAACCGCGTCTTCACATCCTACGCCGACATCCTCGACCACTGCTGCGACGCCTGGAATACCCTCATCGACCGCCTCTGGCGCATCATGTCGATCGGACTGCGCGCCTGGGCCCATGAGTTCTAATCAGTGAGGATTGGTATTAACCGTGCGAATATCCTGGCTGACACTGATCGACAAAAGTGCAGTCAGGATGACACCGAGCCCCGCACCGAAGAAGCCGCCATAGATGGAAGACACTCCGATCATCGCAGGACCAGTCATCGTATCGACGGGTCTCGGGCCACGTTTCGCCTGGTGGGCCTGTATCGTTGGTGCGAACGCAAACAAGATCGTGGCGAACGCGATGAGCACCGGCACAGGGCCGGTGAACAGGGCTTCGGGAAGCCAGAGCAGGAGAAGTGCACCTGACGCGCCTCCGAGGAGGGATGCGGCGGTCAGCCACCCGAGGCGGCGGTCAAAGGGCGGCCATCGACCAGGGTCCGCGAGGACAGCGATAAGATGACCCGGCATGATGACCACGGCATTCGAAGCATTGGCGATCACGGGAGGCAGGCCGACTTGGAGCATAGCTGGAAACGTGATCAGCGTCGCGCCGCCCGCTACCGCGTTGATCACGCCGCCAACCGCTCCTGCCCCCATCAGAAACAGTGTCGTCATCCAATCCATCACGCACCTCCAGCACCGGTTGTGATGGCTGCGAGACGAGATGTCTGGAACGTTTGTGACCGCTCTCAGGCAAGCTGGTAGCGGGAGGGGGTGGTCCCAAAGGCATGCCTGAACCAGGGGCCGAAATGGCTTTGGTCAGCAAAATCTGTCGCCGCAGCCACCTCTGCGGGGGGCGTACCCGTCCGTAGCATCTGACGGGCATTATTGAGGCGGAGCATGCGTCTGAAAGCATGAGGTGGCATGCCGTGGTGGCGCGAGAAGCGGCGCGTGAAACCCTCTCGGCTCAAGCCAGCCTGGGCTGCGACGCAAGCGATTGACGCATCCCTGGTAGAGGAAGGCATATCTGGGAAGAGTTCCGCCAGCGGCCTCGTCATGCTCATCAGGGCTATGGAGTGGTCAGAGAGAACGTAGAGATTGAGGGATACCGTGTCTGGAGCACAATCAATCCCCTGGTGTGGGACACCCGCAGGCATGATGCAGGAGCTTCCAGCCGGTACATCGATGTAGCGGCCGCCGACCAGGAACTGACGCCAACCGGTCAGAACGAAGCTGATCTGCGCTTCTTGATGAAAATGCTGGACGAGAGATTCATTGTATCCAGCACAGCACACAGCCAACTCGATATCTTAACTAAAATTTGACCGCACGTAGCGCCATGACACGGAACCATCCTCCTTTCACGTGATGCGACCGGCTACACTCGTCGGGATAGTCCACGACTGCGTTCAGGATGCCACCTCTCGCACAAATGTCCGCTTCACATTCTATCTCATCCAAAAGCGGACCGGCAAAAAGCCACCCAACCCGGCCATAGAGAAGACGGACGGGTCTCGACCCAACCTCGCCGTCCAGGCCCGCATCGACGATGCCCGAAAGCAGCCATTCGTCGGGCGTGAGGCAACTTCGGTTCGGGGTCGACAGCGTACCCTGGCCTTTGAGCCCGACGCGGACATCCCGCGACGAACGCGATATCGTTGTACGCTTCGAAATCAATCAATCGTAGAGCGCCTACATAGAGCCGGGCATTTCGCGGGAGATCGATCACTGCAAAATCTGTAATGCGAAGCTTCGGAAAGAAATTCTCCACGGCTAGGTGTTATAAACCATTAATAAATCTATTATCGAGATCGATTAATAGTGGAGATAATATAACACTCTCCGGCCGCACTTGTCGTTCGACTACATGTCGCTTGCGCCGGAGGTCGTCATCTGGCCAAGAGAACCGAGTGGATCAGTGCCGTCCGCTCGCCCTGCCATCGTCACACGACCGAAGATGCACCAACTGCGAACCCAGGTTACCGAGTGGAGGCAGGCCACGGATCTTTGGTGTTTTCGCCTATCAAGCTAAGCTCTTCCAAGGTGTCCGCCGATTTTTTTGGAGTGTTGCATTGTGGGCATCGCTTAATTATCGACAAGCGTTCAAGTCCCTGATTTAGAGGGGACTACGATGTATCGAAAAATTACTGCTGTTCTTATCGCCTCGATCAGTTTGGCCGCCTGCCAAACTGCTACGCCGGGCCCGCAGCAGACAGCTGTGTTCCAAGAGGACATCGCACGCCTTCGCGCCGATCGTGACACAAAGCGCATCTCGTATACGGAGTGGGCGGAGCGCACGGGGGCTGCTGTGCGGGCAAACGTGACGCTCAGCCCCGATCAGGAAGCCGCGATCACCTACCGGACGCAGCTGGCCCGACGCGTGGATGCAGGCGCGATGACGCCGCGCCAGTTCGAACGCGAGAGCGCTCGTGCCCTGGAGCGCGTGAGGGCAAGCAAGCAGGGCGCCTGAGGTCGTACAGACCCTGCACGGGGCGTCATCGTTCAATTCATGGCGTCGCTTGATACCGTCTGCAGGCTGGCAGCAGCCTTGACGATGGAGAGCACGCTGCTGCGCGTCACCTTGTCGGAGATGGTAGCGAAGGTCTGGACCAGTTCCATCACCTCCGGGTCCTGCAGCAGGTGCTGGATCGACGCGCGGCCGTCGACGGCCTCAGCCGGATCGTCGAAGAAGGTCGAGACCGGTACGCCGAGGAAGTCCGCGATGGCCTGAAGACGTGCGGCGCCCACGCGGTTGCGGCCCTTCTCGTATTTCTGGACCTGCTGGAACGTGACCCCAAGGGCCTGAGCGAGCGCGGTCTGGCTCAGTCGCTGGGCCGTTCGATACGCCGCGATGCGGCTGCCGATCGAGCGGTCGCCATCAGTAGTGAGCTTCGGCGCATGGGTGAGGGTCATCTCGGCAGTCTCTTTCGGGTTGGAGGAAGCCGAGCCGGCGTCGCTGCCATCCCGAACACAACCTAATACGCATTGCGCGCGATTGAGTTTCAAGGAAAAGATCAATTCTGGGTTGCAAAAACCGCATAACTTTTTCGTGTACGATCCTCGGTCATCTGACCCGAACCCGTACTCACCCTCTCGTTACGCCTCGCCCAGACGGGTTCTGAGGTAGCTACAGCCCGGGGCTGTATTACAAATCCTATCGTGCCCGAGGATTGCATTCATTGAGGGTCTGGGCTGTGATGTGCGACGCAATCTTTTATGGAGGCAGCCCATGCCAGCATCTTTGCAATCCATCCTCGATGCATCGGGCTATCTCGGTACATGGGAAACGGATCTTGATACGCAGATCGTCGAGCTGACAGGTGCGCTCCCCCGGGTGCTTGCCGTCGATGAGACGCAAGGTGCATCGGGAGTACCCGTCTCATTGCTTCTGAAAGGCGTCCATTTGGCAGATCGCGAGCGTATCGCTCAGCTCATGCACAAGGCTCACAACACCGCAGGGCGGTTTGAAGCCGAGTTTCGAACCTGCGACCGAGAGGGCGGTGTTCACTGGATCGCCGCACGTGGCCGTGTCGAGACTGATCCCACCGGCCGGGGCTTGCGCTGCATTGGGCTGATGACGGACTTGACGGAAGCGCGCCGGGATGGCGAGGCTGCAACCGATCATACGATGCAAACGATCGACCGGGTGGTCGATGCGCTCATGGCGCTTCGATCTTTGACAAAGGAGCTAGGTTCGCCAATCCTGCCGACCTTGATCAACGTCATGCTGCTTGAACTCGGAACGATCCTGGCCAGTAGTATCGGATCGAGCGACTTCGACCGCGTGCACTGACGAGAGTTCGATCAAGCCGTCCGCTGCCTGACGGCGGTTCGACCGTGACACGATCAAGTCCGCCTCGAACTTGAAGGTGCCGCGGTTTGCCGGAACGGGGCGCTGAACGGCTTCAGGCCGCCTCTGCGACCTTCTTCCGTCCACGCGCCTTCGGGGCTGCCTCAGGGGCGTCTGTCGCTTCCGGGGCGATCTTACGGCGCTGCTGACCGAGACCAAGCGCATGAGCGAGTGCTGAGCGCTGGGCGGAGTAGTTGGCCGTCGTCATCGGGTAATCGGACGCCAAGCCATATTTCGCGCGGTAGCCCTCGGGGGTCAGGCCGCGCAGCGTCAGGTGGCGCTTCAGTGTCTTGTAGGACTTCCCATCCTCGAAGCTGATCAAGGCGTCAGGCGTGATCGACTTCCTGATCTGAGCCGGCGTCGGCTTCTCAGGGCCAGCGGTCTCGGCTGCGGCCTCGTTGCCAAGACCAGCCAAGGCGGCATGTACGCTGGCGATCAGAGCGGGCAACTCAGACATGGGTAAGTTGTTGTTCGACACGAAGGCGGACACGAGGTCGGCCGTCATTTCAAATTCGTCTCGCCCCGAGACGAAAATTGCGCTGTCATGCATAGTACTACCTTTAAAAGATCTCTAGATTTGCATAACGATTTCCGGAATTAATCGTCAAGCTTTTGTTAGAAATTTCGGCTTAGCGCGTGTTATGAACCTGTCATAAGTCGTTCTGCCTGTTTCAGCATGAGACAGACGAAGGCGACCATATGAAGTCCTGCCAGCGTGCTGGCATAACGTTCGTAATCCTTGACCAGGCGCCGACAGCGCGTCGCCCAGGCGAAGGACCGCT